>CAIUDK010000197.1 GCA_903897875.1 uncultured Hyphomicrobiales bacterium | reverse complement strand
CGATCTTGGGGGAGTAGCTCAGTTGGTTAGAGCGCCGGCCTGTCACGCCGGAGGTCGCGGGTTCGAGTCCCGTCTCTCTCGCCATTTCCGGCAGATTTGCCCGATTTGGCCCAAATATCTTCCTTCGCTTTATATCTAATTTGCATCGTGCGTTACCAAACGCAAAAGGGCGAACCCTTCGCCCTTGGTGCCGTAATCAACCTTGTGAGCGCATGACCGCCGGCTGGTCGCTTATGCCGCTGCTGTTGTCAGCCGCAACCCTAATGCTTTGATCACGCCAAACAATGTTGAAAGACGTGGATCACCGTCTTCGCTCAGCGCGCGATAAAGGGATTCGCGCGACACGCCTGCCTCTTTGGCGATCTCGGTCATGCCCTTGGCGCGCGAAGCTATGCCTAGGGCTTTGGCAAAGAACGCGGGGTCGCCGATTTTGAGGGATTCATCCAAAAAGGCGGCGATGTCTTCAGGCGTGTCGAGATAGTCGGCCGCGTCAAATGGTGTGGTCTTGTTGCTCATGACTGGAACTCCTTTGCCATTTAAGGGGCCAGAAACATTGTAGCTTATAGGCGACGGTTTTCAAACCATTCTGTCCTCTCCCCCAAACGCAAAAGGGCGAACCCTGCGGTCCGCCCCTTCAATCATGCCTTATCAACCAAAGCCCTCACAGCGTCCTAGTAGGCTTTTGCGGCCTCTGCCATTGGGCTGCCCTTGGGCAGATTATACATGCCGCTCTCCAGCGTATCCAAGAAGCTCAGGATCTCGTCGGTTTTGATGACGTCGGCATATTTGGCGTTCATGTCACATAGGTTGATGGCATGGCTGGCTTGCGAGCGATCGAAGCAGCCGTCTTCAGCCATGGCCACATGGTAGTTGAGGCTGAACGCATCCAAGCAGGTGGCGCGCACGCAGCCCGATGTGGTTGTGCCGGTGAGGATGACGCTGTCGCAACCCAAGAGGGTGAGATAGCTCGCCATATTGGTGCCAAAAAAGCCGGATGGCTTTTGCTTATGGATGACGATGTCTTGCGGGGCGGGGGCGATTTCAGCGACGATCTCATTGCCTTCGATATTGCTGACGGCAACCTTTGGCTTTTCTTGGCCGCGCGAATTCTTCCAGCTCCACGAACCTGCATCCCAATTATCGTCGCGGCGGATGCCCGTTGTGTAGATGACAGGCACGCCCTTGGCGTGGGATTTGTCGATCAGTTTGCGAATTTGCGCCACGGCTGGCCAGCTATCCTCGCCACACGAATTGCGCCATTTCTTGATGGATTCCAGAATCGGCTCAGGCTTATCGCCGCAGAACGCGTAGTTCACGTCAATGACGATCAGAGCAGGGCGCTTACCAAAGCCACCGCGCGCGCCATAGCCCGACACTTTGAACACTTCCTTGTCGCGCTCGGTCAGAAACTTGTCCCAGATACGTTCAGACATTGGATACTCCAGTTATCTTGAGAGGAAGAGTGCGGACTACTTGCTAGCTTTGACGAATTGCATATCGATCACATCGTCATAGGGAACGTCTTGCTTGAGGATGCCAGCGGCGCGCACAACCGATTTGGCCGTCTCCCAAGATTCCGGTGTCACCATGCCATCCTTGCTCCACATATTGTCTTTGAAGCTGCGGTCGATCGTGGCCAAGAGATCTTCCTCAGCCATGGTGGGGAATTCTTTCTTGGCAATCTTCACGGCTTCTTGCGGCTGTTCTGCGGTGAATTTCAAACCCTTCATCACGCCTGTCACAAACTTCTGCACGGAGGCTGGATCGTTGGTGATGGAGGCTTGCTGAATGTTGAGTGTGGAATAGGCATAGGGGCCAAGTTCATTGGGAATGTTGACGAACGGCTCTTCCCACAAACCTTCTTTGATGCCGCGGCTCACGAGCGGTTCGGACACATTCCCGATTGTGGCTTGTCCTGTGCGCACGGTGGCAATCACAGCGGAGGTTGCGGTTTCAACCAGTGTCACGTCCTTGCCAACTTCCAAACCGTATTTCTTCATCAAGAAGCGTGTGATGGAATTGGGCGTGCCGCTGAATTGGCCAACGCCAATCGTCTTGCCGCGGAAATAATCAGCCATTGTTTCACCAGGCTTTGGGCCTGTGCCAGCGCGCGCCACGAAGTACACATTGCCGCGATTGACGACGTTGACGACGGCGCGCAATTCCGCGCCTTTGAGTTTAGCAAAAGCGTTATGCTCTGGCCCACCGATGAAGGCGAAGGCTTGGCCGGTGAGAACCGCATTGGTATGGCCTGAGCCTGTCTCGACAGTGAGGATTTTGACGTCAATGCCCAGCTCGTCAAAATAGCCCTGTTTGATGGCAACATAGAGTGGCAGATAGCCGATGCCATGCGTTGGCTCTGCAACAAGCAGTGTCTTCTTCTCATCCGCCAAAGTGGGAGAGGCGAGGCTGAGGCCGATGGTTGTGGCCAAGACTAGTTTTCGCAAAAGCATATTCATTTTTTGTCTCCTTTTTTAGATAGCGTGTGGCCTAGTACTGCATGCCTTTGCGCAGAAAATTCTCTAACCAAGTGACAGCGACATACATCACCATCGAGAGTGATGAGAGAACAAGAACAGCCACCCAGACCAGCGCGATTTCATAAGTTTGGCCGGCATAGAGAATGGTGCGGCCCAAGCCAAACTGCGATGACACAAACTCTCCCACAACAGCGCCTGTGAGCGCCAAACCAATGTTCACGCGCAGAATGGAAATGATCCATGGAATGCATGAGGGCGCGACCAATTTGGTGAACACCTGCCACCGACTGGCCCCCAAAGAATAGAAGAGCTTTTCTTGATCGCGATCGACCGCACGCACACCTGCATAAGCGGTCATTGTGGAGACAACGATGGTGAGTGCTGTGGCGATGGCGACTTTGGAGGCGAGCCCCATGCCAAACACCAGAATGATGAGGGGGGCGAGGGCGAGCTTTGGCAGCGATTCAAGGCAGATGATGAAAGGCTGCACGATATTGGCGTAATTGCGCGACCACCAGAACGACAGGCCCAGCATCGCGCCAGCGGTTGTGCCCAGAAAAAAGCCCATCAAAGTTGAACGAAACGTATAGGCAATGTCGACGTAGGCTG
>CAIUDK010000196.1 GCA_903897875.1 uncultured Hyphomicrobiales bacterium | reverse complement strand
ATCGGATTGAGCAGTCCAGCAGCAGCAATGGGAATGCCAACAACGTTGTAAACGAAGGCCCAAAACAACCCGCGCCGAATGGTGTTGTAAGTGGCGCGGCTGATGTCGATGGCGTCTGCAATCAACAAAGGATCACCACGCATCAATGTAATGCTGGCGGTGTTGACTGCGACATCTGCACCCGTGGCCATCGCCATGCCAATGTCAGCCAGTGCAAGGGCTGGCGCATCATTCACGCCATCACCCACCATCGCAACGTTGCGTCCAGTATTGCGCAGCCGCTCAACCTCATCCGCTTTGCCCTCTGGCAAGACGCCAGCCAACACAGTGCTGATACCAACCTCAGTGGCGATGACATTTGCGGTGGTGAGATTGTCACCGGTTAAAAGCACAAGCTGCATGCCCATCTTATGCAGTCGCGCAACAGCGTCGCGTGCAGTGGGCTTGAGCGTATCGCTGAGCGCAATCAAACCAAGAATATACAAAGCAGTGCCATCACCAATCCATGTGACAGTTTTTCCACGCTTCTCGTAAGCCAGCGCTTTGTCTTCGAAAGCTGCGGTGGCAAGGCCCGCGTCATGCATCATGGCACGATTGCCGATGACGATCTGTCGACCATCCACTTTGGCTTTCAGGCCCTTGCCGGGGATTGCTTCAAAGTTCACAAGCTCTGGCAGCTCGAGACCGTCCGCGCGCGCTAGAATGGCTTTGCCCAACGGATGTTCGCTGCCCTTTTGGGCCGCAGCTGCAAGGCGCAGCAATTGCATTTCATCCACGCCGTCGGCGGCAAAAATGCCCGACACAGATAATTTGCCCTGTGTGACTGTTCCAGTTTTATCCAACACAATCGTATCGATTTTGCAGGCTATTTCTAAGGATTCTTGATCGCGCACTAAGATGCCAGCGCGCGCAGCAACACCTGTGCCCACCATGAAGGCGGTGGGTGTTGCTAGACCCAAGGCGCAAGGGCAGGCGATGACAAGAACAGACACAGCAGCCATCAAGCCAGCGCCCGTGTCGCCTGTAAAAATTTGCCAACCCAAAAAGGTCGCCAAGGCGCACACCAGCACAACAGGAACAAAAACCGCGGCCACTTGATCGACCAATTTTTGCACGGGTGCTTTGCGTGTTTGGGCTTGCTCGACGAGCCGAATGATGCGCGACAATGTGGAGCCTTCACCCACACCACGCGTCTCAATACGCAACATGCCATTGCCATTGATGGAGCCACCAGTGACGCGATCCAGCGGCAGTTTCGTGATGGGTAGGCTTTCGCCAGTCAGCAGACTTTCATCCACCGAGCTTGCGCCAGAGCGCACCAGGCCATCAACGGGAATCCGCTCGCCGGGGCGCACAATGACAAAATCGCCGGGCATGACGGCGGACACGGCCAAATCAATCTCTCGACCATCACGCTCTACATGCGCATATTGGGGGCGCAGTGCGATGAGGGCGCGAATGGCATCTGTGGTGGACCGCTTGGCACGCAGCTCAAGCCATTTGCCCAGCAGCACAAGCGAAATCACAACGCTGGCGGCTTCGAAATAAAGGTGATGCGTGTGGGGCTGCAGCATCAGCCAAATGCTGTAGCCATAGGCAACACTGGTGCCCAGCGCGACCAGCAAATCCATATTGCCGGTGAGATGACGCACAGCCTTCCATGCCGACACATAGAAGCGCGCACCGATGATAAACTGCACGGGCGTGGCAAGCAGCAATTGCGCAAGCGGTGACAAGGGCACATCAAGCATCGGCAGCAGCAAGGGTGCTGTGAGCAACAGCGCAATGAACACACGCACGAATTCTAGTCTTTGACGACGCGTTTCGCGTGCAAGGGTTTCAATCTCCTTGTCGCTATCTTGCGTTATGAGATCGGCCTCATAGCCAGCCGCATCAACTGCGAAGACGAGATCGGCTGGCGTGGCAATGCCCGCCAACAATTCAACATCAGCAATTTCGCTGACCAAATTCACAACCGCAGACACGACGCCCGGAGTTTGGCGCAGCGCCGTCTCAACACGCCCCGCGCATGTGGCGCATGTCATGCCATGAATGGCAAAGCGCCGATGTTCGTGGCCCACAGTGTAGCCCGCCTCTTCAATGGCGTGCACAATGTCGTGCGGTGTGACTTGCAAAGGGTCATACATCACATGCGCTTTATCAGCGGCAAGATTGATGGCGGCTTCAACGCTGGGAAGCTTGGTGAGGGCAGTTTCAACACGTCCAGCGCATGTGGCGCATGTCATGCCTTCAACCGGCAGGTCGACCTCTTTAAGAGGCACAGAGAGTTTTGCTGCAATCGTCATGCTGTAAATATAAGCGCAGTTTGCCTAAACTGCCAGCATGTGGGGGATGATGTGCCCCGATAATTGGGCGGAATAGACCACGCTTGATTTGGATCAACACCGTGGGGATAGAACGTGCAGATAGAAAAAGGGCGCGGGTTTATCCGCGCCCATAAGCTTGATTAGTTTGGACGGCCGAAGATGCCCTTGGCGCGTGCCTTAACGCTCTCTGGCACGTTCAAGATCTTCTCAGCTGCAGCTTGCAACTGCTCGCCTGTGCGTGGCTCAAGATCAAGATTCACCTTCTGCATTTCTGCAATGAATTCCGGATCTTTCGTCATGGCCGTGAAGCCATCACGAAGCGCCTTAGTCACTTCTGGTGTCATGCCGGGAGGGGCGAGAATGGCGCGGCCAAGCTCACCACCGCTGGCATAAAGGCTCAGCAATTGCTTATCTTCAGGTGTCTTGCCAAGCTCAACGAGGGCTGGCACGTCAGGCAATTCTGCGCTGCGCTCAGGCACGTCTTGCAAGATGATGTTGACCTTCTTGTCGCGAATCCAATCGCCACGGCTGATCTTAAATGCAGCCCATGAAGCCACGCCGCCTTCAACTTCACCGCGCTCCATTGCAATCATCGCTTCGTTAGAAGCTGGATAGCCGCTGATGATTTTGAACTTCGTGCCAAGTGCCTTGTTCAAAAGGTTTGGAACGATTTCAGCGATATTGCCTGCACCTGTGCCAGCGACGGGTGTTTCATATTTGAAGGCGTCTTCAATCGTCTTCACTGGGGATGTCGCCCACTGAACATGAATGTTGTTGCTGGAGGCAACGCGACCAATCCACGTGAACTTGGCTGCATCAAACTGCACAGCAGGATTTGCGAGTGCTTGCTCAAGCGCAATCGTCTCTGTCACAATACCCAGAACAGTGCCGTCTTTTGGTGCGACTTCGTAGATGTAGTTTGCAGCCTTCAAGCTACCAGCGCCCGGCATGTTGGAGGCCACGATGGTTGGGTTGCCAGCTAGGTGCTTGCCAAGAAAGCGAGCGACCATGCGGCCATAAAGATCATAGCTACCGCCAGCTGTGTTGCCGATGTAAACCGTGATCGGCTTTTTGAATTCAACGGTCTGTGCGCTCGCAAGCGATGGGCAAACGGCGAGTGCCGCCAAAGTTGCCACGATGTGTCTTCTGTTGAGCATTTCCCACTCCGGTTAGCTGGGCAGATCTTGGTCTGAACCCATTCTCTCAAATATCATGACCGCTCAAGCGAGCGGCCATGGGTTTAATTTTTCAAACGAACATCACGCTATTGGCACGATGTTTATGATTGAAGATGCGAATTACACAACGTCGTTATAGTACGACAGATCGATATATTTGTGTGGATCTGTCAAAGCGCTGCCGGGCTTGCCATAGCGTGTACGCAATTCAAGAGCAGCCTTGATGCCTTCAATCGTCACAGCACCCTTTGGTGTCAGGCCAGACTTCGGCGACAACAGACTTGTCATCACTGCGCCCACAACGCCGGGCTTAATCTCTGGCATATTGCGCAGAAGAATTTCAGTGGCAGCTTCCTTGTTGGCTGGATCAAGAACCCAAGCCAGACCGTCAAGATAGCCCTTGATGAAGGCTTTTACGGAATCGCTATTCTCTGCAGCCCATGAACGACGTGCAGCAAAGATGCCGCCTTGATAGTCCTTCAACGTGCGTGTGCTTGTGTCAAGAATGTTGAAGCCCTGTCCACGTGCAATGCTTGTGAATGGTTCAATTGTCATCGTGGCAGCCTGTTGGCCAGCCTTGACGGATTCCCAACGCAAGGGTGTTGCACCAATCGCTGCGCGCTCATAGCTGCCTGGCATGACGCCAGCTGCTTCCAGCATGTGGTAAAGCACGAAGGCAAAGCCGGTGCCTGGCGCATCAAGTGCCAGCGACTTGCCAGCCAAATCCGCAACAGTCTTGATGTCAGGCTGGGCCACAATCGCCAACTCAATCTGCGTTGCGCCAAGAAACGCAAAGAAGTCTGGAGCGACATCGAACTTCACGGCGCCCTGACCTTCAGTGTAGGCCACAACGTTATCGAAAGCTGTGCCAGCAATATCAAACTCGCCCTTAGCAAGCGCTTCGGCCTGATAGGGTGAGCTTGGTGTTGTCTGCATGTCGATCTTAATGCCAGCAGCTTCGAAATAGCCTTTTTCAAGCGCAACGAAGATCGGCAAATTTGGAGCGCCGGGAAAGCAGATCAGTTTTACAGTTTTGGTCATAGGTTTCTCCCAAAGAATTTTTAGTGTTTCTGTGCGTTTTGAATTGCGTTCCAAATGGCCAAGGGTGTGATTGGCATTTTCATATCGCGCACGCCAAAGTTTTTCAGCGCATCGCAGACTGCATTCACAACTGTGGACAGAGCAGGGGTCGTGCCGCCTTCGCCGCCAGCCTTGATGCCGAGCGGATTGGTGGGGGACAACACTTCTGCAATTTCTGCATTGAAGGAGGGCACATCAGAGGCGCGCGCCATGCCGTAATCCATGAACGATCCGCACAAGGGCTGACCATCCGAGCTGATGACGAACTGTTCAAACACAGCCTGGCCAACGCCCTGCACAATGCCGCCATGCGTCTGTCCATGAACGATCATTGGATTGATGCAACGACCCACATCATCCACTGTCGAATAGCGGGTGATTTTCATCTCGTAGGTTTCGCGATCAATTTCCACTTCGCAGATGGCTGTGCCATTTGGGAAGACGGGCTCGTGCATTTCATTGGTTCGACCAACGCTCATGCCGCCCTTGAGATCGTCTGGCAGGTTCAACTGCAAGGCAATTTTGGCAAGCTCACGAATGTCGACGGTTTGGTTTGTGTCACGAACAAGGAAGCGACCATTGTCAAAGTCGATGCGATCACGAGGCACAGCAAAGTGCAGCGCTGCAATCGCAGTGCCGCGCTCGATCATGTCTTCCGATGCCATCGCAATGACAGTGCCGGCATGACGCATGGAGCGGCCAGAATGTGAGCCGCCACCCAATGACACAATGTCAGTGTCGCCAAGCACAATGCGCACGGTCTCAACAGGCACGCCGATCATGTCGGCGGCTACCTGCGCAAAGCTCGTCTCATGGCCCTGTCCGCTTGGCTGCGTGCCAATGACAACTTCAGTTGTGCCGTCTTCGTTGATCTTGATCTCAGCGCGCTCTTTTGGCGTGCCAATCGAAGATTCAACATAATTGGCCAAACCAACGCCGAAGAATTTGCCGCGCTTGGCTGCATCTGCGCGACGCGCTTCTGTGCCCTTCCAATCGGCAAGGCGCATGGCGCGGTCCATGTTCACTTCATAGGTGCCGCTGTCGTAAACGGCACCCACGGCGTTTTCGTAAGGCATAGCTTCTGGTGCCACGAGATTCATGCGGCGCAATTCGACGCGATCAAAACCAAGCTTGATGGCGGCCTGATCAATGGTGCGCTCCAGTGCGAAGTTCACCTCTGGACGGCCTGAGCTGCGATAGGCTTGCGTTGGCATTGTGTTGCTAAACACAGCGCGTGCGTGAAGAACCGCGCATGGAATATCGTAAGAGCCAGTGATCAAGCCCGACCCCTTACCAAGCGGCGAGAGCGACACGATGCGTGCGCCAACATTGCTCAGGTTCGATGCCTTCATGCCAAGGAAGCGACCATCCTTGCGGATGGCGAGCGACACTTTGCTGACAAGATCGCGGCCTTGATAATCGGTGAGGAAAGATTCTGAACGCGTCGCTGTGAACTTCACAGGACGGCCGAGTTTCTTGCTGGCCCAGAGCACCAGACCAAACTCAACATAGAGACGATTGCGTGTGCCAAAATTGCCGCCCACATCGAACGACAAGACGCGCAATGTTTCTGGCGCGATGTTGAGGATTTTGGCGAGCTCGCCCTTTTGGCGCACAGCGCCGCCGCTGCCTGCATAAAGCGTGTAACGACCGGTGGCGGCATCGAAATTGGCAACAGCCGAGCGTGGCTCAAGCGGCACGCCGGTGACGCGATCAATATGATATTCAGCCTCAAAGACATGATCAGCCTGCGCAAACACGCGCTCGGTGGCTTCTTCATCACCAAAGATCGTATCGACTGAAACATTGCCCGGTACTTCGTCCCAAATGACGGGAGCGCCAGATTCTGCCGCAGCCTTTGTGCCAGCCACGAATGGCAGAATTTCATAAGTGACATCGACAGCTTCCGCCGCATCATTGGCTTGCGCTTGCGTCTCAGCCACCACCATCGCAACAGCTTCGCCGACATGGCGCGCCTTATCGACGGGCAAGAGGAGGTGAGGGCCAATGAAGATGGGCGAGCCCTTGGGGCCCGTGAGCTTCATGTCATATTTTGTCTTGGGGATTGGATCGTGCGGAATGGGGCCAAGGCCGTCAGCCAAAGCCTGTGCGCCATCAAACACACCAAGCACGCCCGGCATTTGCATGGCGGCTGAGCCGTCCACTTTAACGATGCGCGCATGAGGATGGGGCGAACGCACCATGGCGGCGAAGGTCTGGCCTTCGAAGCGGAAATCATCGGTGAAGCGGCCTTCACCCGAGATCAAGCGCTTGTCTTCGTTGCGGCGCATTGGCTTGCCGATAGCTGCCAGAAGAACGCGTTCGAGAGGTCTCATGTGTCGATACCTTTGATTGGCTTGCAACGATTGGCTTGCAACGCAGGAGGTTAGAATTATTTCTTTTCGATTTTGCGAACGGGCGTTTCTGGCGTCACACCAGAGACACGTCGCGCGAATGTGTTGATGCCGTTGTCTTCCCATTTGCCCTGAGTGGTGGCATCGGCAAAGTGCTGCCAAAGATCCGACCAATCACCCAGATGCACACCATGCCATGGTGGACGCGGTGCAAGCTGCGGCAGGCCGAGCTCTTCCCAAATCTTGCGCGCACCTTCCATATATTCCTTGGCAGGCAGAGCGAGCGGCGGCATCGCATGTTTTGCAGTGGCATCAATCAGCATTGTGGAATTGGCAGCGCCGCCCGATTTTGGACCATGCCCGCCAGCGCGGTTGGGAACGATCAACACGTCCTCAATCGGATTGGAGCGATAGGCCATCGACCAGAACACAGCATCAGCGTTATTGGGGTCCACATCGTCAGACACGGCCACAACAATCTTGCCGCATTGCGCTTGCAACGATGTTGCGCCCTGCAAAGCGCGCCAGATTTCTGATTTGAGCGAACCGTGTTTGAATTTCAAAAAGATCACGGGGCGCAAATTCGAGAGCGGCTCGTGCATCACAACGCCTGTGATGCCCTTGACGTTGAGCGCCTTCTTCAAATGATTGAAGAACAAAGGCTCATAGGCCACTTTCTTCATCACGCTGGATTCACTTGGCGTCACTTGGCTCACGATGGAGACGAGGACGGCGTTCTTGCGATGTGTGATGGCAGTGACGCGCATCGACATGTTGAAATCTTCGAGCGCGACATGGCCATGGCTTTCGCCAAACGGACCTTCTGGCTCCAGCATTTCCGTGTCGATCAAACCTTCGATGACGATTTCGGCATCAGCTGGAATTTCGAGATCGATTGTCTTGGCTTTGCAGGTGCGGATAGCATAACCAGCCAAACCGCCAGCGACTGCAATTTCATCTTCATCAATGCGCAATTTCTGCGGACCGGTGAATTGCACAACAGGTGACGCGCCAATGATGATGGCGCAGGGCATGGGCTGGCCCATCTCCTGATATTTGAGCCAGTGCTGATAGCCACCAGCGCCACTCAAACGGCTCGCCATGCGAACGCCCAAACGATCGGTGGCTTTCAAGCCAGCGCGATAGGTGCCCATATTGCGCGCACCCGATTCAGGATCTTTGGTGACGCAGAGTGTGGCTGTGAAATAGGGCGCGGCATCAAAGCCGGGTGTGGACACAGGTACGGGCAGAGACGCCAAACCACCGCCGGGTTTGCGCAAATCGTCGCCCATGATGACAACTTCTTGGCAGGGTGGGTTTTCGATATGTACGGGCTCAATGGGTGCATCCATGGCGCGCGTCCACACATCGCCAATTTCAGCGACCGAGACGCCCATGCCAGTTGCGTAAATTTCAGGTGAGGCAGCGAGCGCGCCCACAACGACGGGCATGTCAAATTTGCGACCATCAACGCCATAGACATTGGTGAATAGAAACGCGCGGCGTGCTTCATCAGTCAGGCCGCCCTGAAACTGCCAGCGCGTCAGCGGATGCAGCTCTGTGTCTTTGTTGATCGGGCGATCAATGCGAACCAGCAGTCCGCGCTCTTCAAGACGCTTGAGGTGCTCTTGCATATCAACTGGAGCTTTTTGGTGCCGAGCGTCGGTCATAAATTGGGGTCCCTTGGATATTAAGAGTCCGACATTCTATGGAGGTCCCAACGGATTTCCCATTGGACGGCCACGGCCAGACTCT
>CAIUDK010000195.1 GCA_903897875.1 uncultured Hyphomicrobiales bacterium | reverse complement strand
CTGACCCCCTTCCGGGCCGAGGATCACGCCATAGATGAGCAGGGCTGGCGCGCCAATATCCGCCACTGGACCCAAGATCTAGGCATTGATGGGCTGTTTATTGCTGGCAAGCAGGGCGAGTTCTTCTCTATGTCCTTGGCCGAGCGCAAGCGCACGTTTGAAATCGCCGTGGAAGAGACCTCCGGCAAGGCTGGCACGATCATGTCCTGTTCGGATCAGAATATGGATGTGGTGATTGATCTGGCCCGCCATGCGCAACACGTCGGCGCTGATGCCATTGTTGTTCATGCGCCCGTGCTGCACTTTTTGCACTCGCAAGATGAGACCTTGTATCAATATTACAAAACCATCAGCGAAAAAGTCGATATTGCGATTGCGCTATGGAGCCATCCCGATTCTGGCTATCTGATGAGCCCCGAATTATGCGCGCGCATTGCTGATCTGCCCAATATTGTGGCCATTAAATATTCTGTGCCGCGCGAGATGTATATTCGTTTGCATCAATTGGCCGGACATAAATTGATTGTGTCGACAGCCTCAGAAGAAGAATGGTTCGACAATATCGTTGAGCTGGGCTGGAAGCTGTATTTGTGTTCCACACCGCCCTATCTCATGCAGACGAAAAATGATCGCCGCATGCGCGATTATACCGATCTGGCTTTTGCGGGCGATGTGGCAAAGGCTAAAGTGCTGCGGGACAGTTTGGCCCCTGTGCGTAAGGCTTTATCCTCGACGCGCCCATCCGAAAAACCCCATGCGCATCAAAAATATTGGCAGGAATTGCTGGGGCAAAAGGGTGGCTGCGTGCGCGCGCCGATGTTGGAATTGACCGAGACTGAGAAGCAGATCACACGCGCGGCTTTTGAAGCCTGTGGCTTGAAACTTTAATTGAAGAGGACGCTGAGATGGCTGTTTTGGCACCGTTTAATTTCAAAGCGTGGATCGATGAAAATGAGCATCTGCTGAAGCCACCTGTTGGCAACAAAATGGTGTTTCCGCAAAACAACGGCATGATTGTGATGGTGGTGGGCGGGCCTAATCAGCGCGTCGATTATCACGATGATCCGGTGGAAGAATTTTTCTATCAATTGCGCGGCGATATGGTTCTCAAAATTATCGATGAGGGCGAGCATCGCGATATTCGCATTCGCGAGGGTGATGTGTTTTTGCTGCCGCCCCATACGCGCCATTCGCCCCAACGCCCGATGGTGGGTTCGGTTGGTTTGGTGGTGGAATCACCCCGCCAGCCCGGCATGAAGGATGGCTTTGAATGGTTCTGCCCATCATGCAAAAAGCTGGTGCATCGCGTTGAAGTCGCCGTGACCGACATTGTGAAAGATTTGCCGCCGCTTTTTGAGGCGTTTTATGCCGATGAAAAGACCCGCACCTGTAGCGATTGCGGCACTTTGCATCCGGGCAAAATTCCCCCGCCGGGCTGGGTAACGCTTTAGGTGAGTAAATGACATCTTGGGCTGGCTCTCGTGGCTTGTCCCGGTATAGTCTCGACTAGGTTTTGATTTGTCCGGCTTGGGGCGCTGCCCAAAAGCTTTATCTGGAGGTTGATGATGCGTTTTAAGTCTCTGGCGCTCGCGGGCGCATCGCTTTTAGCTCTAACAATGACAGCGTCCGCGCAGGTCAAAATCGGCTTTATCACGACATTATCGACGCCCGGCGGTTATTTGGGTGAAGACGCACGCGACGGCTTTTTGCTGGCGGTAAATGAAGAAGGCGGCAAGTTGGGTGGCGTGCCCGTGCAGGTGTTGGTCGAGGACGATCAGTTGAAGCCTGCCAATGGTAAGCAGATTGCTGAGAAATGGCTTGAGAGCGAGAAGGTGAAACTCTTCACCGGCGTGATCTTTTCCAATGTGTCCATCGCAACAGTGCCAACCATTTTGGAAGCAGGCGGCATTTTCGTGAGCCCCAATGCTGGCCCATCGGCATTCTCAGGCAAAGCCTGCAACAAGAATTATTATGTGACGAGCTGGCAGAACGACAATCTGCATGAATCAGCTGGCGCACTTGCCAAAAAGCTCGGCTACAAGCGCATGGTTTTGCTAGCCCCCAATTATCCAGCCGGTAAGGACGCGATCATTGGCTTCAAACGCACGTTTGGCGGCGAGGTGATTGAAGAGATTTACACCAGCCTCGATCAGACAGATTTTGCGGCCGAAATGGCGCGTGTGCGCGCAGCCAAGCCTGATGCTGTGTTTCAGTTCCATCCCGGCGGGCAGGGCATTGCGTTCTTGAAGCAATGGGCTCAATCGGGTCTGAAGGATCAAGTGCCGATGGTGGTGGCCTCGCCATCGCTGGAGCAAAAGATTGTGGCGAGCGTTGGTGATGCAGCCATTGGCATTGCAGGCACCAGCCATTGGAATGGCGATTTGCCCAACGAGGCCAATAAGGCTTTCGTGAAAGCGTTTGTGGCCAAATACAATCGCGAGCCAACGGTCTATGCAAGCCAAGGCTATGATGCAGCCAAGCTGATTGCGTCGGGTTTGAAAACATCTGGCGAAAAGCTGGATGCCGATGCGTTCCGCTCTGGCATGTTGAAGGTGGATGCCAAACTCGTGCGCGGCAATTTCAAATTCAACAACAACCAGCATCCGATCCAAGATTGGTATGAGATCAAAGCTGTGAAGGGCACGGATGGTAAGGTTGTTCTGCAGAGCGGCGCCAAGGTTCTCGAAAATCATGCCGACGCTTATGCGAAGGACTGCGCGCTTTAATGCGCCATCTGTGTTGAGCCAATGACCCTCGTTCTTGAGCAGATCCTCAACGGGCTGCAATTTGGGCTAACGTTGTTTCTGCTGGCGGCCGGGCTCACGCTCGTGTTTGGCATCATGGGCGTGATCAATCTCGCCCATGGTTCGCTCTACATGATGGGCGCTTATGCAGCAGCATTGGGCGCGCAATGGACTGGCTCGTTTTGGCTGGCCTTGCCAATCGGTTTGTTGGCCGCATTTGCGATTGGTGTGGGAGTTGAGCTTTTGGTGATGCGTAGATTGTATGGGCGCGATCATCTGGCCCAAGTGTTGGCGACGTTTGGTCTCATTCTCTTCTTCAACGGATTGCTCGCGTGGCAAGTGGGGCGCGCACCCTTGTTGATGAATGGGCCAGAACAGCTTGCCGGTTTTATCGAAGTGATGCCGGGCTTGCCTTATCCCATCTATCGTTTGGCTGTGATGGCGGTTGGCGTGCTGGTCGCTGTGGGCCTATGGTATCTAATCGCGCGCACACGCATGGGCATGTTGATCCGTGCGGGCTCTACGCAGCGCGAGATGGTGTCGGCGCTGGGCGTTAATATTGCGCAATTGTTCACGCTGGTGTTTGGGCTTGGCGCTTTGCTGGCGGGTCTGGCTGGCGTGATGGTGGGGCCTATTCGCTCGGTGCAAATTGGCATGGGCGAGCAAGTGCTCATTCTCACCTTCGTTGTCATTGTTGTGGGCGGTGTGGGCTCTGTGCGCGGCGCGCTGGCTGGCGCGTTGCTGATTGGTTTGAGTGACACATTGGGGCGCGCCTTTGCGCCGTCCTTGCTCAAATTGTGGATGAGTGGCGCGCTTGCTGATGGGCTGGGCGCTGCGCTCTCGTCTGTTCTTGTCTATCTCGTGATGGCGATGGTGCTTGTGGTGCGCCCGCGTGGTCTCTTCCCGATGGAGGGTTAGGCCATGATGCGTCAGCGAGGATTGTTTGTGTTGTTGTTGCTGGCGTTTATCGCTGTGCCCTTTATCGCGGGCGCGCTGGGCAACACCTATATGATCACTATGGCCACGCGCGTTTTGATTTGCGCGATGGTGGCTGTGAGCCTCGATCTGTTGGTGGGCTGGGGCGGGTTGGTGAGCTTTGGTCACGCCGCATTTTTTGGACTTGGTGGTTATGTGGTGGCAATTGCCGCAACACATGCCACGCAGGGCGGTGATATTTTTGGTTGGGGCGGCACCAATGAAGCGCTGATCGCTTGGCCGCTGGCGATGCTGGTGTCGGCTGGCGCGGCGTTGGTGATTGGGGCGCTGTCGCTACGCACGAGCGGCGTGTATTTTATTATGATCACGCTGGCCTTTGCGCAGATGCTGTATTTTGTGTTTGTCGCTCTGAAAGTTTATGGCGGCGATGATGGGCTCTCGATGACATCGCGCAATCTGCTGGCGGGCGCGCGCATCACCGACGCGCGCAGCTTCTATTGGATTTGCTTGATATTGCTGGCAGTCGTTGTGGCTTTGGTCGGGCGTCTGCTGAATGCGCGCTTTGGTTTGGTGTTGCGCGGTGCCAAAGCCAGCGAGCGGCGCATGGCGGCACTTGGCTTTCCTGTCTATCGGTATCGGCTCGTGGCCTTTGTAATTGCGGGTGCCATCGCGGGTCTTGCTGGTGCGCTGTGGGCCAATCTGGGGCGCTTTGCGGCGCCCGATATGTTGTCTTGGCTGCGCTCTGGTGAGTTTTTGGTGATGGTGATTTTGGGTGGCTCTGCCAGCCTGTTGGGGCCTGTGTTGGGTGCGGCTGTATTTTTAATTTTGGAGACGCAGTTGGCCGCACACACAGAACATTGGCAGGTGATCTTTGGGCCGCTCGTGGTGTTGGCGGCACTCTATATGCCAATGGGCCTGTGGGGCTATGTGCGCGGGAGATCATCATGATTGCTGCACTTGAACTCAAGGGTCTGTCAAAAAGCTTTGGTGCTTTGCGCGCCAATGATGACATTGACCTGAGCATTCGTGAGCATGAATGCCACGCGATTATCGGCCCCAATGGTGCGGGTAAATCCACATTGATCGGTTTGTTGACGGGTGAGATTTTGCCTGACCGCGGGCAGGTGTTGTTGTTTGGTGAGGACATCACACACTGGAGCGTGCCACGTCGCGCGCTTGCTGGGCTTGGGCGTTCGTTTCAGATTACGCAAATCGTGCCGGGCTTTAGTGCATTGGATAATGTTGCGCTGGCTGTGCAAGGGCGCAGCGGACATTCGTTTCAATTCGTTGCTGATGCGCGTGCTGATATGCGTCTACGCGCGCCTGCCATTGAGGCGCTTGAACAGGTGGGTTTGAGCGCGCGCGCTGATGTCATGTCCGAAATTCTCTCGCATGGTGAGCGCCGTCAGTTGGAGCTGGCGATGGCATTGGCGCTGAAGCCGCGTGTGTTGCTGCTTGATGAGCCGATGGCTGGCATGGGTCCGCAGGAAAGCGCGTTGATGGTGCAGCGCCTGATCGCGCTCAAAGGGCAGGTCACGATTGTGCTGATTGAGCATGACATGGATGTTGTGTTTGCGCTGGCTGATCGCGTGAGTGTTTTGGTGGCTGGACAAGTTTTGACGAGCGGCACGCCTGATGAGGTGCGCGCGGATCGACGTGTGCGCGCAGCCTATCTTGGCGGCGAGGTCGCCTGATGTTGGTGATCGACCATTTGGAAGCAGGTTATGGCGCGGCCCAAGTGCTGTTTGGCATGCAGGTCAACGTGAAGCCCGGTGAGGTTGCCACATTGCTGGGGCGCAATGGTGTGGGCAAAACCACAACCATTCGTGCGCTGATGGGGCTGCTGCCGACGCGCGCCGGATCTATTCGGTTTGAAGGTCACGAATTGATTGGTCGAAAGCCGCATGAGATTGCGCGCTTGGGGCTGGGCTTGGTTCCTGAAGGTCGCCAGATTTTTACGAGCCTCAGTGTCGAAGAAAATTTGATTGCCACTGCAGGCAATCCGCGTGAGCGCAAAACGCCTTGGACATTGTCGCGGATATTCCATTTGTTTCCACGCTTGCAAGAGCGGCGCATGCAATCGGCCACAACATTGTCGGGCGGTGAGCAACAAATGCTGGCGATTGGGCGCGCGCTGATGACCAATCCATCCTTGTTGATTTTGGATGAAGCGACCGAGGGGTTGGCGCCGCTTGTGCGCGAGGATATTTGGCGTTGTCTGCTCGCCTTGAAGGCGGAGGGGCTGTCGATTTTGCTGATTGATCGCAATCTGGATGCTTTGATTGCGCTGGCTGATCGTCATCATGTGGTGGAAAAAGGCGTGGTCGTCTGGTCGGGCCTGTCGCAAAATTTGCTGGCGCAACGCGCCGAGATTGAAAAGCGTATTGGCGTATAGGAGACGAGCGTGATCTATCGATATTGGGATCAAACTGAGCTAGATCGTCAGATGAGCGCGCGTTCAACCGTGCCAGATATCATGCCCTTTGTGCAGGCCTATGCGCGTGAGAGCGCGTTGATGCGCGCCACGCTGCCTTGCAAACTCAACGTGGCTTATGGGCCAAGCGAGCCAGAGCGAATGGATATTTTTCCAGCGCGCACGGCTGACGCTCCGATTTTTGTTTTTCTGCATGGTGGCTATTGGCGCTTGCTGGACAGTGCAGATTCCAGCTTTATGGCCAAGACGTTTGTTGAGGCGGGCGCTGTCTGTGTTGCGGTCAATTATGCTTTGGCACCATCCGTAAGCTTGGATGAAATTGTGCGCCAATGTCGCGCTTCTATCGCTTATGTCTGGCATCATGCGCAAGAGTTTGGCGGGGATCGCGCACGCATCCATGTGTGTGGATCGTCGGCGGGTGGTCATTTGGTGGGCATGATGTTGGCCCCCGATTGGCAGGCTGATTATGGGCTGCCGCCTGATTGCATTCAGAGCGCATGTGCGCTGTCGGGTCTGTTCGATTTGGAGCCGGTGCAGCTTTCAAACGTGAATGAATGGATGAAGCTTGATGCGGAGGCCGCCAAGCGTTTGTCACCTTTGCAGCATTTGCCGAGCGCACCTGTGCCGTTGATTGTCTCCTATGCGCCAAATGAGACGGAAGAATTTAAGCGCCAATCCGAGATTTACGCGAGTGCGTGCGTGGCCAAAAGTTGCGCGGTTGAGGTCGTGTTAGAGCCCGGCACCAATCATTATGATTTGCCGCTCCGCTTGATGGATCGCGCATCCGCGTTGACGCGTGTAACGCTCAAAATCATGGGGCTTTAACGGCTGCGCTGCTTTTGCAATTTAAGGCAACGCATGACCCACAGGCCCAGCGCCGCAAATACGCAGGCGGCCGAAATGGGATTGACCGGAACAATGACCGACGCAAAGATTCCTAGCGTGATGGCGACCTGCGATTCAAACTCTGACATGAAGTCTCCAAACATTTTTATGTGAGTGCATGGAACTTTTATGCACATCAAAAATGGAGAAAGCATGGCAGAGTGTGTTGAGCCTTGCGATGCTCAGCGCTTTTTTGTGGTCGGCGTTTTTGGTTTCTTGGGTGGCTTGACCGCAGATTTGGTCACTGCCTTTGCCGCTGTGGCGGTCTTGGCTTTTCTGGCAATCGAGGGCGCGATGGGTCTGCGACGCGCAGGTTTGTGTTCACTCCGTCCCGATAGCTCACGCGTGGAGGGCATGCGGCGGCCTTTGAGCGTTTCAGTCTCATCACGCGAAAGATTTTCCACCATCAGAATGAGTAACGCGCGTCCTTCCGCAATTTGCTGCGGGCTCGCACCAGCCAATGCAATCGCGTTGACGTCTTCTGCGAGCGGAACCAATTTTGCGCGCAACGCGCGGCCTTTTGGAGTAAGGAAAACAAACACTTTGCGCTTGTTCCCTTCCAATTGTCGCCGCGTGACATAGCCTAAACGCTCCATCGTTTTGAGCGCAGAAAATGTTGTTGGCTCCATCAATCCCGCACGCTCACTCAGTTCGCGCTGTGTTATGCCCTCATGCTCCCACAGAATGCGCAGGAACGTCCAATGACCATATGAGACAGCGTGATCGGCCAAGCGCATCTGGAGGGCGCGATTCAATCCGCGCATGGCATCTTTGATGAGATGAGCAAAACGATCATCAGGCACAGCTTCGCGCCAGTGACGCAGTGGAATGGCAATATGTTCCGGCTCAGATTTTTTAACAGGCATGTCTACAATCCACGAAGTCTTCAATCTACGAAGAAAAGCTTGATGCCTAATAGAGCAAATTTTGAGATAGTTACAGCGTGGGGGCAAAGTTTTTGTGGTGGATTGCTTGCTGCATGTTTGTTTGGCCGCGCTTATTTGGCGCGCATATCCGTTAAGTCACTCATTCTTAAAATGAAAAAAGCAGACATCAAATAAAAAAGGCCAGGATTTTATCCCGGCCTTTTTTTCAGATTGTTTTGACCGAATTTATCCGATTTCGATATCAAGCCCGACATCGAGAATGGGTGCAGAATGTGTGAGTGAGCCCGATGAAATCAAATCAACGCCTGTTTCAGCTATGATTTTAACGCTTTCAAGATTCACGCCGCCTGACGCTTCAAGCTTGAGGCGACCTGCCACGAGCTTGACGGCTTCGCGCATCTGATCTGGATTCATATTGTCCAGCAAAACAAAATCTGCACCTTCTTCAATCACTTCGCGCAATTGATCGAGTGTGTCGACTTCAATTTCCACCTTCACAAGATGACCAGCTGCAGCCTTAGCTGCACGCAATGCTTGGCGGATGCCGCCAGCCACTGCGACATGATTGTCCTTGATGAGAAACGCATCATCGAGCCCAAAGCGATGGTTCATCGCACCACCACAGCGCACGGCGTATTTTTCAAACGCGCGCAAGCCCGGTGTTGTCTTGCGTGTGCAGCAGATGTTGGCCTGTGTATGAGCAACAAGGGCAACATAGCTTGCCGTTAGAGTGGCAATGCCCGACATGCGGCAGACGTAATTGAGGGCCACGCGCTCTGCTGTGAGAATAGAGCGCGCATTACCTGATATGCGCAACACGGGCGTGCGTGCAGCAACGGCTGTGCCGTCCTCGACCAAACGCTCAATCTTGAGCGAGGGGTCAAAGAGGCGGAACGCTGCTTCTGCCACAGGAATGCCTGACATTGTGCCAGCCTTGCGGGGCACCATGAGAGCACTCGCTTGTGTGCCAGCCGGAATGCAGGCTTGCGATGTGATATCGCCCGCGCGGCCTAGATCTTCATCTAGGGCTGCACGGACGGCGTTTTCGAGATAGATCGGATTAAAGATCGACATGGTGCGTCAGCCTTAGATACGGAAATTGCCGCGTTTGCGACCTTGTGTCACATCGAGGAACAAATCTTCAAGGGGCATTTTCTGCTTCATGAGACCTTGTTCATGCGAATAGTTGACGAGCGTTTGCAGGTTGTTTCGGTTGCTGTCGCTCATGCCATATTCCCAAGGATCTGGCCCAAGCAACGCACGCTCTTCTTCCCATGCGGCGCGATACCAAGCAAGGGGTGCGATGCGCGGATTGAACATCCGCTTCATGCCCACAGCCTTGGCCTCGTTGAACGCCTTGTAAAGGTTCACCGGAACCCAAGGATATTGTTCGACGATTTCACGACGAATGCCCATCACATGCATGATTGGGAAAATGCCGGTCTTTTTGTAATAGGCAACTTCCTCTTCTTTGTAATTATCAAAGAGGCGCGCGACATTGGGGTCACCATCGAGAATGGGGTCGATGACATCAGGATGAATGACGGCATCCAATTCGCCTGACACCAACATGGCCTCGACAGATTTGTCGTGGGGCAGACGTGTCAGTTTCAAATCGTCTGGTGGAATGAACTCGACGTCTTCATCGATTTCAGAGAACCATTCGATGGATTTGTGAGGCACGCCATATTCATGCTCGAGAATACCGCGCATCCAAAGAATGGCGCTGACCTGATAGGACTTAACGCCAATCTTTTTGCCGATGAGATCCTTTGGCGAACGAATGTTTTTCTTCGTGTTGACGAAGATGAATTCGTGGCGGAAGCGACGATGCAAAAAGACGGGAATTGCATCAAAGGGCATGCCTGTGTCGCGCGCAATCAAATAGGACGAGCTGGAAAGCTCGGCCACATCGAATTCTTCATTGCGTAGAAAGCGCCAATGGCGCGTGCTGGAATCCATATTGGTCAGAACGGTCAATTCGATGCCGTCTGGTTTGACTTTGCCTTCTTTGAGCGCGCGCACGATTTCATAATCGCCGCAGGCCAAAGTGAGATGAATATCGGTCATTTTATATCCTCAAACGATTGAGAGCTGATGGGGTCGGCGATTAGTAGAGCGTCCATTCCTTTGGAATGATGCCCTGCGTGCGGCCGCCATCAACGTAATATTGCCAAAGCTTATCGATGTGGCGCTGACGTTTGAAATCACGCTCGAAGTTGGCAATGTCTTGCTTGGTGAGGGGTGCGATGCGCCCAATGGATGCAGCGTAATAATTGGCCATGCCATTTTCAACAAAATGCACGGAGTCAATCAAAACAGCTTCAACGGATTCAGCGGTGATGACCTGACCATGTGCGCGAATTTGCAAAGCGTGATGAGGGCCCAATGTTTTAGCAACGGCACGACCCAGATCTGGATTGGCCACATGCGATGGATCGTTATGGACAGGAATGCCGCTTGTCCAACGCACCGAATGGTTTTTCAACAAATGCAAGGGTACGTCTTCAACGAGGGTGAACACATTCGTCATATCGTGATGGAAATGTGCAATCGACATGACATCAGGGCGCGCGCGCAGCAATTCGCAATGCAGAGCCACTTCGGCTGGCGGCTTGGAACCCGTGCGGCCTTCCAAGACTTTCCCATCGTAATCGCAGAGCAGGAGGTGCTCAGGGCGTAGGCCCGAGCGTGGCTGATCGATGGGCTGAATGAGGAAGGTTTCAGTGCCGGGAATGCGTGCACTCACATGGCCGCTATAATTCATGATGTTATGAAAATTCAGCAGCAATGTGCAGGCTGCCACTTTTTCACGCAATATTTGGATTTCTTGGTCTGCATTTCCCTTGGACATAGGTGCCTCCCGTAAGGTCATTGGCGTTCGCTCGCCATTCGGGGACGACCTTTGCCAGATAT
>CAIUDK010000194.1 GCA_903897875.1 uncultured Hyphomicrobiales bacterium | reverse complement strand
TAGGTGCCCATGCCCATCTGCACCTTGTCGGTGTCGCCATGCACAATCGACACATTATCAATCGATATGCCCAACCGATCCGACACAAGCTGCGCAAACGTCGTCTCATGGCCCTGACCATGCGAATGCGAGCCGGTCAAAACTTCCACTGTGCCAACAGCATTCACGCGCACTTCGGCTGATTCCCAAAGCCCAACGCCAGCGCCCAGCGAGCCCACAGCGGCGGACGGCGCAATGCCGCACGCCTCGATATAGGCTGAAAAACCAATGCCGCGCAGCAGGCCCTTCTTGGCCGATTCTGCTTTGCGTTTTCCAACATTGGCATAGTCCGCCATCGCCAAGGCTTTGGTGAGTGCGGCATCATAATCACCGCAATCATAGGCCATGATGACTGGCGTTTGATGCGGGAATTGCGTCACAAAATTGCGCCGACGAAACTCAGCAGGGTCCACACCAATTTCGCGCGCAGCCACTTCCACCAAGCGCTCGATCACGAACGTCGCCTCTGGTCGGCCCGCACCGCGATAGGCATCAACCGGCGATGTGTTGGTATAAACGCCGTCCACTTCCACATAAATGGCTGGAATATTATATTGGCCCGACAACAGCGGCGCATAGAGATATGTGGGCACAGCCGAGGCAAACGTCGATAAATACGCGCCCAGATTGGCAATTGTATGCGCGCGCAGAGCCAAGATCTTGCCGTTGGCATCAAGTGCCAGAGACGCGCGCGTGACATGATCGCGCCCATGCGCATCAGACAAAAACGCTTCGCCGCGTTCCGCCGTCCACTTCACAGGACGGCGGACTTTCTTAGCCGCCCAAACGCACACGGTCTCTTCAGCATAGATGAAAATCTTCGAGCCAAAGCCGCCGCCCACATCGGGTGCGATCACGCGCAGACGATGCTCTGGCGCAATGCCAATGAAGGCAGACAACACAAGGCGCGCCACATGCGGATTTTGGCTGGTTGTGTAGAGCGTGAACGAATCCGTGCCAAAATCATAATCGCCAATCGCGGCGCGTGGCTCCATCGCATTGGGAATGAGGCGGTTATTGACGATGTCGAGCGTCGTCACATGCGCGGCCTTTGCAAAAGCCGCATCGGTCGGGGCCTTATCGCCCAAATGCCATTCATAGACATTGTTGTTGGACGACACGTCATGCACTTGTGCCATGCCCGCGGCACTTGCCTTGGCGGGATCCACCACGGCTGGCAGCACGCCATAATCAACGATGATTTTTTCAGACGCCACGCGCGCTTGCTCGTAGGTCTCAGCAATCACAACCGCGACATGATCGCCGACATAACGCACCTTGCCTTGCGCAAGGGCTGGGTGAGCGCCCGCCTTCATCGGCAAACCATCTTTGGAATGAATCATCCACCCACAAATCAACCCGCCAATTTGATCGCGGGCCAGATCATCGCCGGTGAAAATACCAACAACGCCGGGCATTTTTGCAGCCTCGGCGATATCGACACGATTGAGTGTGGCGTGGGCATGGGGGGAGCGCAGGAAGTAAGCATAGGTCTGCCCGGCGCGATTCACATCGTCGGTATAATGTCCGCTTCCCGTGATGAAACGATGATCTTCCTTGCGACGAACCGAAGCTCCAATGCCTGTACCGCTCATGTGTTTCTCCCCAGAATCCAAATGATCCACTGAAGTGTCAAACGCATGCCGGTTAACCCGGTCTTAGAACTCCGGTTGCCTATTGTGGCACTCCGGTTAGCCGGTTCAATAATGCGCAGCCTACTTCTGGCTGCCCATCACTTCTGCGCCAGCAGCAATCGCCTTCACAATATTGTGATAGCCTGTGCAGCGGCAGATATTGCCTTCGAGCTCTTCACGGATTGTGTGCTCGTCAAGATGTGTGCCCTTGCGCTGCACAATGTCCACGGCGGTCATAATCATGCCGGGTGTGCAAAAGCCGCATTGAAGGCCATGGTTTTCGCGGAAAGCTTCCTGCATCGGATGCAATTTGTCACCCTGCGCCAAGCCTTCAATCGTCGTCACATTCGAACCATCGCAAGCAACCGCCAAAGCGGTGCACGATTTGATTGAGCGGCCATCGACATGGACCACGCAGCAACCGCACTGGCTGGTATCGCAACCCACATGCGTTCCGGTGAGCCGGAGTGTTTCGCGGAGGAACTGAACAAGGAGCGTGCGCGACTCAACTTCGCCGCTAACCTGCTTGCCGTTTACAGTCATGGAAATGACGGTCATTCGATTTTCCTCCAGAACAGTGTCGACCCTCCATCAGCTCAAGGCGGGTCTCTTTTCACGAATACTGATACGCGCGTTGGCGGCGGTCAAGCAACCGCAATCTGCTTATGGTTGTATTTTGCACCCAAAAGGCGCGCTCAAAGGTGCTGCTCACGCCCCCAAAACACAATCTGTGTGGTCAGGCCACACAGATTGCCAGAGCATGCAATTACTTAGCGTCCTCAGATGCCTTAACGGCATCGGCGAAATTGGTGAAAAACTGATCCGCCATTTTCTTAGCCACGCCATCGATCAGACGCGCGCCCAATTGGGCAATTTTGCCGCCCACATTGGCTTCCACGTCATAGCTCAAAAGCGTCCCAGCGCCGTCTGGCGCGTCAGACAGAGCCACTTTAGCGCCGCCCTTAGCAAAGCCAGCAACGCCGCCCTCGCCCTGACCGGAGATTGTGTAGCCATTTGGCGGATCAAAATCGGAGAGTTCAACCGAGCCCTTGAACGTGGCGCTCACAGGGCCAATCTTAAGCTTAACAACAGCACTAAAGCCGTTATCGCCGACCTTATCGAGTGTCTGGCAACCGGGGATGCAGGCCTTCAAGACCTCTGCGTCGTTGAGTTTTTCCCAAACCGCTTGGCGGGTCGCAGCAAGAACAACCTCGCCCTTCATTGTCATGGCCATGGTACGCGGTCCTCCCAAATGTCATTCGTTACACTTTCATGCAACAAACGCCCGCCCCGCGTCCAGCATTTTCAAACAACAGCGCATAAGCCCACATTTTGGGGCGCGTAAGTTGCAGGATTGGCCGAGGAAGGCTATGCGCAGAAGTAGCAAGTTTGCTCACGAAAGGGCCAAAACCATGACGCATATGTCGGTCGGCGCAGATGTATTTAATATAGAGATCGAAGGACCAGACAATGCGCCTGTCGTGTTGTTGTCCAATTCACTGGGCACCAATCTCCACATGTGGGATTCGCAAATTGCGGCGCTCGCGCAAAACTTCCGCGTTGTGCGCTACGATTCGCGCGGTGCAGGTGCAAGCGTTGTGAGCCCCGGCCCCTATTCTATCGCGCAATTGGGTCAGGATGCTTTGTCCGTTCTCGATCTGCTTGGCGTTGAGCGCGCCCATTTCATCGGCCTGTCGCAAGGCGGCATGGTTGGCCAATGGCTGCTGACCAATGCGCCTCACCGCTTAGAGCGCGTCGTGCTTGCCAATACGGCAGCCCAAATGCCCGGCGCTGATGGTTGGAATACACGCATCCGCAAAGTGCGCGCAGACGGTATGGAAAGCATCACAGCCGCTGTTATCGCCCGCTGGTTCACACCAGAATTTCAGGCGCGCTATCCTGAGCGCGTGCAAGCTATCGCCGACATGCTCAGCGCGTCTTCGGTCGAAGGCTATGTGGCCAATTGCAGCGCCATCCGCGATATGGACCAGCGCGAAACCATCCGCAGCGCCACACGCCCCACACTCGTCATCATCGGCGACCAAGATCCCGCAACCCCCCCTGAGTTGGGCCGCGCGCTTGCAGCCTCCATCACGGGTGCCAAGGTGAAAACCTTGCGCGCAGCGCATCTGTCCAACATCGAAGCGGCCAAAGCCTTCACCAACGCTGTCATGGCGTTTTTGACGGCACCAGAAGAAGCGGCCGTGAAGCCTAAGAAGAAGGTTGTGAAGAAGGTTGTGGCCAAGAAGGCTCCGGCAAAGAAG
>CAIUDK010000193.1 GCA_903897875.1 uncultured Hyphomicrobiales bacterium | reverse complement strand
GTCATTCCCTAATTGACGGGCTGACAATTATTATCAATGGCTCACTCAAACCAGCCTTTTCCCAAACAACGCGCTCATTGGCTACAATATTGGGGCGTACTTACGCGATGAGCATTCGTAGTAGCGAGGCCGCCGCCCTTGCTCTCGCCTCCCGTTTTAGCCAAACGCATAACGTCCCGTTACGTATTGAATCGATTAGCGAACCCATTCCACAAAGCAGTGTTGGCTTTGATCAAGGTTATATGAACGCCCTTTTTCAATTTGGCCTCTCACGCGGGCAGAAAGCTTTCGCAATGAAATCGGAGCCAAATCCTGAGCATAGGGCCCGACTGCCTTAGTTGAAGCTAGTCAAAAATCTTAACCCGCAAGAGCTCAATAATCACGCGGGAGACTGACAATTGTATTGGCTCAGCATGAGACGTCCATGCACGATTTTGGATGCCACTTAAGACATGAACATAGATATTTTTAAGAATTTTTGGCGCATGCAATTGTTTTCGTCGCCCACGGTCTAGTATTTTCTGCGTCTCACGAAAGTGATGCCAAGCCCATTCTGTCGACAATTGGCAGGCTTTACTAAAATGAACAGCACCGAGAATTGTCTCGATGGAAAACGCCGGTATGCCTGCCGAAGCCAGAAATTCATCAGGCAGATACATCCGCCCCTGTGCGGCATCTTGCAGCAGGTGGTTGAGAATATCCGTCATCTTGATGGCGCGGCCCAGATGATAGGCAATCTCCATCGCTTCAAAGATCGGTATTTGCAGAATATTAAAATACAGCCGCAGGATGGCACTCGTGCTGCGGTCACAATACAAATCGATCTGGCGCAAATCAGGCCGTACCATGGGTGTGGGCGCATCCATCTCCATCCCATCCAGCACGGCCATGAAGTCTGATTTCTTGAGCGAATAGCGCGCAATAGGGATCAGAAGCGACTGATAATGTTCAGGAACATGTTGCCCCTCATACATGGCCGTCACAATGGCGCGCTGCTGCTCGCCATCTGCACCTTGGGCGAGCGCGCAAAAATCACAAATCGCTTTGATCGCTCGCCCCTGCTCGCGCGACATCAGCCATAGCAAGGGCTGAAGGGCGGGATCGGTTACAGGGCCAGATGCTCTTGTGGCTCGCATCACGGCCCTCCGGCTGGCCAAAGACGACAGGTAAATTCTCGCAAGCACCTCTCGCAAGCGCCTGCGACTGCCATGGCTTTGCAAAATGAACGCCTTGAGCGAAATGAATGAACTGCCCTCAAGGTTCCCCATCGGGCCTTGCGCGCGGTGGGGAGCTGAGTAGAAAGAAGCTTGAATGGTTTGGGTTTTGTGAGGATGAGGATGTCGGACTTCGAAGCTTTGCTGTGCGCGCACGGAAACGACGTCGGCCTTATGCTGGATGAGCTGCTCTCCGACCAGCTTCGCGCCCCTGAAGTTGCCCGCCCGGCGCGCCTCTTGGCGGCCATGCGCCATGCAACTTTGAATGGTGGCAAACGACTGCGCCCTTTTCTAGCCATCGAGACCGGCCGATTGCTGGGCCTTGCCCCCGCTGACACGTTGCGCGCCGCCTGTGCCGTCGAGCTGATCCATTGCTATTCGCTGGTTCATGACGATTTGCCGGCCATGGATGATGACGATCTGCGTCGTGGCCAGCCCACGGTCCATAAGGCTTTTGATGAGGCCACCGCCATTTTGGCCGGCGATTCCCTACTGACCTATGCGTTTGATGTGGCCGCAGCACCCGACACCCATGTCGACGCGCAGGTTCGCGCCGAGCTGGTTTTGGCCTTGGCGCGGGCCTCTGGGCTTGGCGGCATGGCGGGCGGTCAGGCACTGGATTTGGAGGCCGAGCGGGCACAAGCGCCGCTGACCATTCAAGCCATTCGGCAATTGCAGTTCATGAAAACCGGCGCGCTGATTGCCGTCTCCGTCGAGATTGGGGCCATTCTGGCCAGAGCCGACGCCCCTCAGCGGGCAGCACTCGCCACCTATGGCCGTGCTTTGGGCGCAGCCTTTCAGATTGCCGATGATATTTTGGACGCATCTGGCGATGAGGCTGCCGTTGGCAAGCGGATCGGCAAGGATGCCGGGCGCAACAAAGCCACTTTGGTGGAGGCTTTGGGCGTGGCCGAGGCACAATTCGTCTGCAGCCAGCTTGTGGCAGAGGCGCAAAGCGCTCTGGCCATCTTTGACGCGCGCGCCGACACGCTTCGCCAAACCGCCCTGTTTGTGGCCAACCGGTCCCGCTAAGTCAGCTGCTGCGGCTTATACCCAAGCGCTGCGGCTTATACGAACGGCTAGATGTCGTGTATAAGGAGCTCTAACCTATCAAGAATCGCGCGGGAGAGTCGTGAATGCTCAGCTGGTCAATCGCCACAGTCACTATGGGCGGAACGCTTGAGACGAAATTATCCAGCGCCGCTCGGGCTGGCTTTCGCGCGGTTGAAATTTTCGAAAATGATCTGACCTTTTTCAACGGCAAAGCGCGCGATGTGCGCACCATGGCCGAAGACCTCGGCATTTCCATCATCGCACTGCAACCGATGCGCGATTTTGAAGCGATGCCAGAAGCTATTCGCGCGCGCAATTTTGAACGCGCCCAGCGCAAGTTCGATTTGATGGACGAGCTTGGCACGTCCATGCTGTCGCTTTGCTCAAACGTCTCGCCTGACGTTATCAACGACCCGCAGCGCGCCGCCGCCGATCTCGCTGCCCTTGCTGATCTGGCCGCGCAACGTGGCTTTCGCATTGGCTATGAGGCACTGGCCTGGGGCCGCTATGTTCATGATTGGATGCAGGCTTGGGATATTGTGCGCATTGCAGATCGCCCCAATCTTGGCATCGTGCTCGACAGTTTCCACGCCATCCAACGCGGCAACCCCTTGCCGCCTATGGCAAAAATTCCAGCTGACAAAATCGCTCTGGTTCAAGTCGCCGATGCGCCAAACATTCTCATGGATGCAATGTCGCTCAGCCGTCACCATCGCTGTTTTCCCGGACAAGGCGATTACGACATTCAGGGCTTTTTGGAAGCGATCGTTCAAACCGGCTATAGCGGCCCAGTCTCGCTAGAGATTTTTAACGAACAATTCCGCGGCGCCCCAGCCTCCATCATTGCACGCGACGGCATGCGGTCGCTGCAAGTCTGCGCCGAAAAGTTGCAAGCCGCGATGCCTGATAAGGCTCCGAGCATCAGCGCCAGCGTCACTCTGCCAAAGCCTTCCAAAATCGGCGGCGTTGAATTCATTGAATTTGTCACAGGTGGCGGCGATGCGCCGCGCCTGACGCAAATTCTGCTAGGTCTGGGCTTTACCCGCGTCGCCAAGCACAAATCCAAAAACGTCGAACTCTATCGCCAGAATGATCTCAACATTGTTCTCAATCTTGAGCAGGATGGTTTTGCCCATTCCTTCTATCTCGTTCACGGCACATCCATCTGCGCGATTGCGCTGGCCTTTGATGATCCCAAGCGCGCGCTAGAACGCGCCAATGCTTTGGGAGAGACCACTTATTTTGGGCGGATGGGACCGGGCGAGGCCACCATCCCTGCCGTGCGCGGCGTGGAAAACAGCCTGATCTATTTCCTGCCTAAGCACGATGGCAAAGCGACGATCTGGGAGCAGGACTTTGTGGCCACTGGCGATCAAGCGCCTGAAGGCCCGCTCAAACATCTCGACCATTTCTCGAATGTTGTGCGCCGTTCTGAGTTTCTCTCTTGGCTCTTGTTCTACAAGACTGTTTTCGCTTTCGAAAACGAGCCGCAGGTGGAATTGGCCGACCCCTATGGCGCGTTTTTCTCGCGCCTGATTGGCTCGGCAGAGGGCAATGTGCGCATCCCGCTCAACATTGGCGATGGCGGCTCCACTGGCGTTTCACGCTTCATCGACACCTTTGGTGGCGGCGGCATTCAGCAAATTGCGTTCTCAACTGATGATCTGTTTGGCTTTGTAAAGAAAGCCCGCGCAGCTGGCGTCGAGTTCCTCGCCATTCCAGAGAATTATTATGATGATCTGGAATCGCGTTATGATCTTGCACCAGAACTGTTGGCGCAAATGCGTGAGTTGAACATACTGTATGATCGCAGCGAGACCGGCGAATTCTTCCAAATCTATACGGCGACCTTTGATGATCGCTTCTTCTTCGAGATTTTGGAGCGCAGAAACTACACGCTCTATGGTGCTGCCAACACGCCAGTGCGTCTAGCTGCCCAAACCCATATGCAGGACGTGGCGCGTCAAGAACGCGCGATGTTTGGGGGCTGATATTTTTCGGTTAATCCCGATAATCATCCCGGCCTTAAGCCGGGATGACAATGCGCTTAGCCCGTTGCTGAAGATGCTTTTTACATCCCCTTATCAAATCCCTTTGGGCGCATCCTGAATGGCGGCCCACATGCGTGCTGCCGTATAGGGCAGATCGACATGGGTGATGCCCAGCGGGCGCAGAGCATCGATAACAGCATTGGCCAATGTGGGCACAGAGCCCGTCGTGCCCGCCTCGCCAACACCTTTGACGCCCAACGGATTGTTGGGCGATGGGATGGGGCGATCAAACACTTGCAGCGGACCCGTGTCGGACGCGCGCGGCATTCCGTAATCCATAAAGCTGCCGGTCAATAATTGGCCGCTGGTGGGATCGTAGATGCAGGCTTCGGTAAAGACTTGGCCCAAGCCTTGAACAATACCGCCCTGCACTTGGCCCTCGGCCAAAGCATGGTTGAGAATATTGCCGCAATCATCGACCGCAACATAGCTCACGATTTCAACGAAGCCTGTTTCACGATCAATCTCAACTTCGGCAATATGACAGCCAGTTGGGAAAGACCTTGGCGCTGGAATGTTATCGATTGTGTCGAGCGGATGGGCTGGATTGGCGGCTGACATCACGGCCAATTCGCTCAAGCTCACCGAGAGATCTGTACCGGGCACGCAATAGCGGCCACCGACAAATTCGATATCAGAGTCTGCCACTTCCAAATGGCTTGCGGCCATGTCCTTGCCCTTGCGCACAACTTCGCGCGCAGCAACAACCAAAGCACCACCATGCGACATCATGGAGCGCGAACCCACTGTGCCATCACCGCGCAACAAAGGACCATCGGGATCGCTGGCGCGAAGCGTGATCTGCTCGGCATCCATGCCAAAAATCTCGGCCACAATGTCAGGGAACACGGTCTCATGCCCCTGCCCTGACGGGCCAGACACGGTGTAGAGGTAGGCTTGTCCTGTGGCACCAAATTGGATCGCGACTTCTTCAATAGGGCTTCTGCCGCCGCCTGCTGGCTCGACAAACAAGCAGCAGCTCAGGCCGCGCAATTTGCCATTCTTCAGCGAGGCCGCACGGCGTGCCTCGAAGCCCGCATAATCGGACCGCGCCAAAGCATCATCCAATAGGCCCGCAGGATCGCCACTGTCATAGACCGAACCCGTTGGAGTTTTGTAAGGAAAGGCTTCTTTGGCAATGAGATTGCGACGGCGCAAAGCGACGCGATCAATCTTCATTTCGGCGGCTGCCTCATCAACAAGGCGCTCAATCAGATAAGACACATTGGGGCGCGCAGCACCGCGATAGGCGGTTGTTGGCGTTGTGTTGGTGACGACCAAATCATGCAGGCCGTAAACGCTTGGAATTGTGTAGACATTCACCGCATGCGTGCTGGGGGGCAGCGTGTTAATGAACGGCCCCGGCGCTGACAGATAGGCACCGCAATTGACAATCCAATGCGAGCGG
>CAIUDK010000192.1 GCA_903897875.1 uncultured Hyphomicrobiales bacterium | reverse complement strand
CCTGATGGTTAGTCAATGAAACAGTCAGTGCCTCAAAAAGCAATTTTTCAGGATGATTGCTAGCCAGCAACAATTCCTTTCGATGAAGAATTGGAGGATTTTTTTGATTGAGAAAACTCGTAGAAGAACAGGTTTTATTCTCAAGATTGACAAGCATCGAGGATGCTAACGTCGGAAATGGATCTTTGAAATAATCCAAGTATTTTAATAAAGCGACTTGAGGTTGCTTAAGCGAAAACCGCACGACGTTAAAATCAGTATTTTTTATACAACTGATCTCCTGGGCATCGCTTGCGAGTTGTCGAATTTCAGCTGATTGCTCGGCTAGCAAACTAGAGTGAAAATATACGGTATCGCTCACTCTCTTGCCGCCTATTAAACGCGGCATGAGACTCAAGTAAGTTTTAGCAAGTACATTTTTCTCTGACTCGGCGATTTCATTCATACTTTTCAGAAGCGCCCTCTATTTGTGACAAACCACGCATGATGAGGAAACCTCTCCGCGCCCATAAACTTCATCAATGTCGAAGATTTCGTCTACTTCACAATCCGTAAAGGATTCATCGATGAATGGGCTTAATCGTTTGCTCGCACGTGCGTTGTTTTTTACCCTCTGCAAACGATTGTCATATTCGGCTTTTATCTGCTCTATACGCTCAGGCTTTGACATTTCCTCAAGCGACTCATGCTGGGACCACGTAAATGGTGACCCGTGGCTTAACGCCGTCTTCTCTAAGTTCTTTGCCTCTTCGAACTTATCAGGGTGTTCTTCCCTGAGACGAACCCATTCTATTTTTTGTTGAAAGAAACAGAATGTGCACCCGCTTCTCGAACGCCATTTATAATATGCCGGGAGATCGAGACCGGCATCCTTCAGAATGTGGGTAACACCCGCCTTATCAATATTGGCGTCCTTGAGTGGAAAAACGACTTCAATACCCGGCGTGTCCGAACGGTAACCACTTCTATCTTCATCGGCACGAATAGCCACATAGCTTATAATTTTACCACCCTGATCAACCGTCGGTTTGATCCAAGCTTCAAACGGCTTTAGCTTCATATTTATAGTACACCACCGTTGCTGAACGGATGGCAAAAAGTTGTTGTATTTCCTCAGCCAATATTCAAAGTCTCTTTCAGAATTTAACCTATTTATCTCCTGTCCTAGAAAAGCTTCTAAACGAATGAGGTAATCATAGACCTCCGGAAGCTCGCTTCCAGTATCTGTGAAAAAATATTCAATTTTAATTTCTGGGTGTTCATTCTTCATAAACACAGCTAGCGCAGCGCTGTCTTTTCCGCCTGAAATACCAAGAACATGGCGGATCACTTCGGCACTCATGCTACATCCTGTTCTTTATTTGCTGGGTTAAGCTGCTCAAGGGCCCGCAATAGCGCGGCTCTTTGTTGAGGGATATCGAGCTTACTTTTTTCTAGTTGCCTTTCAATCGAATTGACCAACTTATTAAGACCTGGGCCCGCAGTATTTGCTACAGAATTCGCCTCTTCATGGCAAAAACGCCTGCATAATTCTTCTATTTCATGACTGCAGCGATCAAGATCCCCGTCGGTCCAATCCCGCAAGGGCCTATTTGCTGCAAGACTGCATATGCTTTCTACCCAGTTTTTATCAGAGTGGGCTTGAGCCATAATTTGAATAAACCTTGTTAATCTCAAATCTGGGAGTTTAGATTGAGTTAAGGGCTTTGCTCGTCTCGATAGTTTTTCAGTTCCTGATAAATCAACAATATCGACATGCGTGCCTTTGGCTATAATCTCTTTATAGCGATCCAAAAGATTACTCTGTGCGGTTCTGAGCTCTTCAACTGCTGACGCGAGCTTAGCTAATAATGTCCCAGTAATCTTTTCCGAGCTCATTTTGGAGTTTTTTGTAATTCCACAAGCTTCCGGTAAATCATCAAACAGCAGGCGATAGGGATCGGTCGTCGCCAACAAGACATCTCTTATTTTGCCAGTGGTCTGTTCAAGATTTTTTGTCTTTTTTACCCAAGCAGGCAATCTTACAGCGAACTGAACTAAAGGTTTTGCGGCATCGAGTGCGGTAACATCTCCGCCATCTTCCTTCGGTTCAACATTGCTAAAGGCGGCGATTCGACGCAATGCTTCGGCACTCAAGGT
>CAIUDK010000191.1 GCA_903897875.1 uncultured Hyphomicrobiales bacterium | reverse complement strand
GCCCGAGACTTGGCACGAACAGCCTATGCCCACAGGGGCTGGGTTGATGAGCAAGCAGGTTCGAACCGGCGTTGCGCAAAAATTGCCATCAAGCCCGCCGGGATAGATCGGGGCCACGTCGCTATAGGTGCCATCATAGGCGGCCGCCGAATACAGGCCCGCACCGAGCGCCAGAGCACCAAGGCCCCATGGCCAATAATCATTGTAATAATCGCCATAATACCCACCGCCACCCCAAACGACGGGAGCAATGATGGGACGGCGGCCCCAGCGATCCCAGCGGTTGCCCACAAAGCGCCGATCCGCCCAACGCCCATCAAGTCGGCGCGAAAAGGCTGCATTGCGCGCCCCAATCACGCCACCAGCAATGGCGCCTCTGCGAAAGCCGGTCCGGAAGGCTTCGTTGCGCGGCACGCCAGCAAAGCGCCCACCATAGGCGACACGCCCAACACCAATGCGGTTGACGCCAGCACCGACAAAACGCGGATTGGCGTTCATGACTGCGGCCCGGCCAATGCCAACGCCCGCCGCAGTGCCAAGCCCAATGCCAGCACCACGCCCCAAGCCGCCGCCAAACCCGCCACCAAACCCGCCACGAAAACCACCGCCACCGGAATGGAAGCCGCCGCCACCGCCACGAAAGCCACCGCCTCCGCGCGCCTCAGCCTCGCTAGTTAGGCTAACAGCAGACGCAAATGTAAGAGCCGAGCCGAGCGCTACGGCCAAGAGCGCACCAGAGCATGAACGCAGAAACATGGTTTCCTCCGAAACAACGTTAAGCACGCCCGAAACACGCTCATGAAAACACACACATGGAGCGCAGCGAAAGCAGACGAGATGGGCCGTGCAGTCGCAGCAAAACGTGCGCGCAATCAAGCGGTTCCCTAAACGTTCGTTTCCACGCTCGCCAAGACGCGACGCAACAAGCGTGGATGCTGTGCGTTGTTGGTGCTCAAGTGTTGCAAATGCAAACGCTAGGATGCCGCTTGCGCATCTGCGCTGTCGAGTATGGGCGAGTATGGGAGAGTCATGATGGAACGATTGCTGGGGTCACTTCTCAAGCGCGTGGTGCATTATGGCTCGTTGGAGGTGCAAACCGCGAGTGGCGCAAAAATCTGTTGCGGCAGTGGTCATGCACCCGCCGTCAGCGTGCGCTTGGCTGATACGGCCACTGAAATTAGACTGTTGCAAGATCCCTCGCTGGCCGTTGGCGAACTCTATTCAGAAGGGCGAATCATTCTTGAGCGTGGCACTTTGTATGATCTGGCCGAGATCTGCGTCAAAAATGTTGAGAACCTAAATCAAGTGCCTTGGCTGGCGGGATTGGAGCGCGCGCGCCACATGTTGCGCCGTGCGTTTCAGCGCAATAATGTGGATCGCGCGCAACGCAATGTGGCCCATCATTATGATTTGGGCGAGGATTTTTACGCGCTGTTTCTCGATGCCGATATGCAATATTCTTGCGCCTATTTCGAACATTCCGACATGTCGCTCGACTCCGCGCAACGCGCAAAATGCCGCCACATCGCGGCCAAATTGCTCATAGAGCCCGGCCATCGTGTGTTGGATATTGGCAGCGGCTGGGGCGGTTTAGCGCTCTATATGGCCAGCATGTGCGATGCTGATGTGACGGGCATCACGCTGTCACGCGATCAATTGGCCACAGCCATCGGGCGCAGCAAACGGCAGATGATGGAATCGCATGCCGCATTCCGTCTGCAAGATTATCGCAGTGTCGATGAGCGTTATGATCGCATCGTGTCGGTGGGCATGTTCGAACATGTCGGCATTGATTGGTATGAGACCTATTTCAAACACATCGCCCAATCGCTCACCTCCGATGGTGTGGCCTTGGTGCACACAATTGGCCGCACAGATGCGCCCGGTGTGACCAATCGTTGGATTGAGAAATATATTTTCCCCGGCGGCTATGCACCCACCCTCTCAGAAATCATTCCAGCCATCGAGCGCGCGGGCCTGCTCATCACCGATATTGAAGTTCTGCGTTTGCATTATGCTGAAACACTCAAACATTGGCGCGCGCGTTTTCATGCGCAACGCGAGGCTGTGTTAAAACTCTATGATGCAAAATTCTTTCGCATGTGGGACTTATATTTGGCCACATCGGAAGCCAATTTTCGTTTGGGCTATGAAAATATTTTCCAGATTCAAGTCACGCGGAAATTGGATGCACTCCCCATCACGCGCGATTATATCACCGCGCGTGAACATGCTCTGGCCGCCCGTGAGGGCAGGGGCTTTGGCCTGCAATTAGCAGGCGAATAATCAAAGCGGCTTGATGCGCACAGTGAGCACAGCCGCCTGACCTCGCCCAATCGCTTCAAGGCAGCGATCAAGTGCGGCTGACAAATCTTGCGCATGTTCAACGCGCTCGCCATGCGCACCAAAGGCTTGGCCCACAGCCTCAAAGCGGCGCTGTGTGCCCTGCTTTTCGCCATCCAAACGCGCTTGAAACTGGCTCGTCTCATGGGCTGCACCCTTGGGGTACACACGCAACACCGCCTCTTTCACCGCTTGCCAACCACGATTGTCGAGCACGATGGTGAAGATGGGCAGGCCATAAGATTGGGCCACCGAATAGACCGCATCTGGCGACGAGAAATGAAACACGCCATCGCCAACAATTTGAATCACACGCGCATCAGGACGCGCAAGCTGAATACCCAGCGCGGCACCACCGCTAAATCCAAGACCACCACCTGCCGAGGCAAAATAAGTACCGGGCTGGCTGCGTGGAATATGGTTGAGCACAGAGAAGGCGGAGCGAATGGATTCATTGACAACAATGTCACTGGCTTTGAGTTTCTGGCCCAAAGTTGCGCAGACATAATCGGCTGACAGCGCATCGCTCTCACCCATGTCTTTGGCTTGCGCGCTGAGTGTCGCTTGACGCTTGTCGTTGAGGTCTTTCCAACCAGCCACACGAGCTTGGACACGCGCCACAAAGGCCGCATCCGATTTCGCATGCACCACATCAAGAATCTGACGCAGTGCTGTGACGCTATCAGCCTGTGCGCGCACATCGACGGGGAAGCCCCACATCGGAAAATCTTTCTTGATCGCATCAACATCAATCTGCAACCATCGCGTATCATCCGCATGCGGCGTGTATTTTGGCAGCCACGGCACATCAACATCCAACAGCAGACCAACGTCGGCGCCCTTAATCACGCTGCCCGTATCAAAGCCCGCAAAACATGGCGAGAGGCGAGAAATGTTGAGATAATTGGGACCAAATTCCGCAACGCGAATACCGCAGAGCATGGCAAGTTCTTCGAGCAAGACAGCAGCTTCTGGCTTGCGCCCCACATAGGAGGTCACAATCACCGGGCGCTGCGCATTCATCAAATCTTGCGCGATGCTAACCGCGACATCGTGCGTGAGCGCGCCAGACTCCACAGCGCCAAAGCGCGTGGCGGGAAAGCTGCGAACTTTGTCTTCGTCCCAATCTTCGGCCAAAGTTTCGCGTGGCAATGTCATAAACACGGGGCCTTGCGGATCGCTGTGCATGACAGAATGGGCGCGGCGCAACGCTTCTTTGACAACAACGCCGGTGGGCAAATTATATTCCCATTTCACATAAGGGCGCACAACGCTGGCCATATCAAACGGGTCTTGCACAAAGTGCACAAAATTATCACGCGAGCCGGGCAATTCGCCGCGCAAAGTGTGCGGCGCTTTGCCGGCCATGAGCATCACGGGCACACGCGTGCGCGCCAAATTGTGCATGCCCATCGACGCATTGGCGGTGCCAGCATCCACATGCACAAGCACGGTCTGTCCTTTGCCAGTCGCCATCGCATAACCGCCAGCCATATGAATGGCGACATTTTCATGCGGACATAAAATAGGAAGTGGTGCTTTGCGGCCCTGTTGCGCCCACACGGCCAGCTCTTCAATAATGGTGGCGTGATCGGTGCCAAAATTGCTGAACAGATAATCTGTGTCGAGATCCATCAATCCTTCAAGAAGGTAATGGCCTGTGGAATGGCTGGTCATACGGGCTCCCTAGATCTTATTTTTATCTAGGGGCTTTGTAGCAGATGCGCTGTTAGAGGGCAAAAACCACAGCGCCACCCGTGAGCCCAGCACCTGCGGCGCTCATCAGCAAGCGCTCACCCGCCATCAAGGGGCGCGCGTGATGCGACAAAGACAGCGTGAGGGGAATGGTGGCGGCCGACGAATTGCCAAACTCTGCAATGGACGATTCAACACGCCCTGCATCAATATTCAAGCGATGCGCGACCACTTTCAAAATGCGTGAATTGGCTTGATGGGGCACAAAGCGCGTGATCTCAGCGCTTGTGATCTGTGCACGGTCCAAGGCGCGTTGTCCGCATGTGCTCATCATATCAACGGCGCGCACAAACAAATCTTGACCATAGGCAATGGTCATTTGCGTGGCCTCTGCAGGCAGATTTGGTGCAAAGGGTTCGCGGCTACCGCCAGCTGGAATCTTCACCAAATCATAGCCGCTGCCATCAGAGCCCAAATCCGCGCCTAGCAATCCAATGTTGGGCTCGTTCGATGGTGTGAGCACAACAGCACCAGCCGCATCGGCAAACAAAACAGCACTGGCTTGTTCTTGGGGATTGATGCGACGGCTCAAAATATTGCCAGCAATGATGAGCACGGGACGGCCTTGCGTGCGCACAAAGCCATCGGCCAAAGTGAGCGCATAAACAAAGCCAGCGCAGGCACCTGCCAAATCAATCGCGCCAGCATTTTTAAGCCCAAGCTTATGTGCGACAAGCGGCGCGCTGGGGGGCAGCAAATGATCGGGCGTTGATGTGGCCAGCAATAAAAGGCCGATATCTTCAGGGTTCAGGCCAGCATTGGCGAGCGCTGCTGCACCAGCATCGGCGGCCAAATCGCTGAGCGCCAAATCATCTGTTGCATAAGAGCGCGTCACGATTCCGGTGCGCCGCTCAATCCAACCAGCTTCCAAGCCCAGCCGTTCTTCGATGACTGCGTTGGGGATGCGTTGGGCTGGCACAGCATGCCCAAGCCCAGCCATGCGGCTCGCAACGAATGTCATTAAGCTCTCCTGATAGACGCGTCTGGATACCAGCCAAAGCGTCTAAATGCCAGCGTGACGTGCTTGAGGGGCCGATGGCAAAGCAAGACTTGCGAAGCTTAGCCCTTTTTGTAAAACGCCCGTCCATCAAACAGCAGCCGCGCTGTGCGCAACAGACCAGCGCGCAAAACAACGGGAGCTGCATCCGTGCCGCCCATTTCCAAGCGCACGCTAAACTCACCAGTTGGATGCTCTACCGATAAAGTTTTGACAGCGCCGTCTGGAATCAACGCCACTTCATGCGCAGGTGAGCCGGGCAGAACGCAAGCTGTTGCCACAGTGCTGGCGGCAAAAACGCCGATGGAGGAATGACATTCATGCGGGATGAAGCTGCGTGTTGAGACATGCCCGCCTGATTTGGGGGCGGCCACCAAAATCATTTTTGGCACAACAGCATCTTTCACATCACCCAGATTCATCATCGGGCCAGCGATCAAACGAATCTCTTCGAGACGTGCTTTGAGCTCTTTGTCTTTGTCGAGTTCATCACGCGGTTCATAGCCGGTGCGGCCAACGCTATCAGCGCGTAAAACCACGCAGGGCATGCCATTATCAATCATGGTCACAGCAACGCCGCTGATGATGTCACGCACATTCCCGGTGGGCAAAAGCTTGCCGCAGACGGAGCCTTCAGCATCAAGAAAATCAATCGCAATGGGCGCCGCAGTTCCCGGCACACCATCAATGCGCGCAGTGCCCTCATAATTGACGATGCCATTGGGCGTTTCAATCAACAGTTCAGCAATCGTGCCTGTGTTGAGCGTGCGCACTTTGACGCGTGTTTGTCCGTCCTGCGCCACCATCAATCCGCGTTCCAACGCGAAGGGGGCAACGCCGGCCAAAATATTTCCGCAATTGGGTGTTGTGTCGACGAGTGCTTTGTCGATGACGACCTGACAAAACAGAAAATCAATATCGCAATCTGGTAGCGTCGATTTCGAGACGATGGCAGCTTTGCTGGTCAAAGGATGGGCGCCGCCAAGGCCGTCGATCTGGCGGGCATCGGGTGAGCCCATAACGGCCAGCAGAATCTTGTCCCGTTCAGTGACGTCAGCGGGCAGGTCCTTGGCGAGGAAATAGGCACCCTTCGAGGTGCCGCCCCGGATCATCATGCAGGGAATGGAAGACAGCATTTTGGCTCCTTGGGTGGCTTTTTTGGGGGGTCTCTGGTTGGGCCCGCAGGGGGGCTCTTTTTCAGAGTCTTTTTGGATGTGCAATTTATCGGTCAAACAGGCTAAAGTTTCAATCTGATTCCGATTGCACCTCAACGCATGTGCAGAGAAGTGTCCGTGCGTGTGGCGGATCTTCTAAATACAACCAAAAGAGGAAATGCCGATGACTAGGACCGAGCCGTGCCATGATCTCGCCCATCTGGGCCATGTCGAGCTGCTCTCTGCCAAGCCGCAGGAGAGTTTGGATTTCTTTATCAATGTCATGGGGATGACCGAAGCCGGGCGTGACGGCCAGTCGGTCTATCTGCGTGGCTGGGATGATTATGAGTTCCACACGCTCAAGTTGACGGAATTTAAGACCTCCGGGATGGGCCATGTCGCGTTTCGCACATGGAGCCCGCAAGCATTGGAGCGTCGGATTAAAGTATTGGAGGCCGAGGGTCGAGGTATTGGCTGGGTCGATGGTGACCTTGGACATGGTCCTGCCTATCGCGCCAAAGCGCCCGACGGCCATATTTTCGAGCTCTATTACGACACCAAATGGTACGAGGCCCCACCAGAATTGCGCCCAGCCTTGAAAAATCAGGCCCAGCGCTATCCAGCCCGTGGCTGCAACGTGCGTCGACTCGATCACTTGAATCTTCTGGTCACCGACGTCACCAAAACCCGTGAGTTTCTGGACACTTGTCTGGGTATGCGCTGCACCGAGCAGATCATGCTGGACTCAGGAGTCGAGGCTGGCGCTTGGATGACGGCGACCAACAAGACCTATGACATCGCGTTTACGCGCGACAACACAGGCACGCCGGGCCGCTTCCACCACGTGACCTATGCTGTTGATTCCCGTGAAGATATTTTGCGCTGCGCCGACATATTTTTGGAAGCGGGCGTCTTCATCGAAACCGGCCCGCATAAGCATGCCGTTCAGCAGACCTTCTTCCTCTATGTTTGGGAGCCCGGCGGCAACCGCATTGAGATCGCCAATGCCGGTGCCCGTTTGATGCTTGCGCCAGACTGGAAGCCGATTGTGTGGACTGAGACCGAACGTAAAAAGGGACAGGCTTGGGGACTGAAGACTGTGGAGTCATTCCACACCCATGGCACTCCACCAGTTTGATAATGAAAACAGAATCTTAGCAATTTCCTCCGCGCTCAAATGTGCGGAGGAAACACCCCTCGCAAACAGTCGATTTCAGAAATCCCAAATATAGAAAATATTTTCAACTTATGATTCGCTGACCATTGCTAAACCGTAACTGTATGACATTATGTAACGAATCACTTGCAACACTAGTCTTTCAAGGACGCTTGTGTGAATTGGAACTCGCTTCATGCGTTCGTTTGAACTTGAATCTGCCCGTCGAGATCTGACGGAGTGGAGCCAGCCAATAGTGGCTGACCATCTATCTGAACTATACGCCTATCACCTTGGGTTGAATCATCCCTCCTTGCGGATCTTCGTGATTCAACATGCGCGTATTTGGCACAATATTTTGTCAGAACAGATCAATCAGGCTCAAACCACACGCGGCGAATTGAACAAGACTTTGCGCATGTCGCATCTGACAGCCGCGCTGGCTGATACGATTGACGCTGAAATGCTTGATGAATTGATGAGCGTTGTGATGGCGCGCTTTCACCGTTCGCCCCGTTTGGCGCGGGAATATTCGATTATTCTGCTGCGTGCGGCTGCAAGTCTAGCTGATCAACGTTACGTAGCTGCCTGAGTAGACAGAAGTAACAGGCCGTGCGAAACCGGCAGCTTCATTCATCCTGAGAAGAGACATTATGGCGTGGTCGCCTCAACAGGACGAGGCCCTTAAAGCCGTCTCCACTTGGCTCAAAGCCGGGCATCCGCAGGTGTTTCGCCTGTTTGGCTATGCTGGCACCGGCAAGACGACGCTCGCCCGCCATATCGCTGAAGACATTGATGGTGAAGTCATTTTCGGCGCGTTCACCGGTAAGGCCGCGCTCGTGTTGCGCTCCAAAGGCTGCCCCGACGCGCGCACCATTCACAGCATGATCTATCGGCCCCGCGATATTGATAGCGAAACGCCGACCTTTGAATTGAACGCCGATAGCCCCGCATCCAAAGCCAGCCTCATCGTGATTGATGAATGTTCTATGGTGGATGAAGAATTGGGGCGCGATTTGCTGTCCTTTGGTGTGCCTGTTCTTGTGTTGGGCGATCCAGCCCAATTGCCCCCCGTCAAGGGCGGTGGCTTTTTCACGGATGCTGAGCCCAATATCATGCTCACCGAAGTGCATCGCCAAGCCTCTGATAATCCAATCATTCGCATGTCGATGATCGTGCGCGAAGGTGGTCGGCTCGAGCGCGGCAGCTATGGCGACAGCAGCGTGATCGCTCGCGCCGATATTGACGCCATCGCGGTGACCCAAGCCGATCAAGTCTTGGTGGGCATGAACCGTACGCGCCGCATGTATAATAAGCGTATTCGCGACCTGTTGGGCTATTCGCAAACCACGCCTGAGAGTGGAGACAGACTCGTTTGCTTGCGCAATGATCGCAAGAAGGGCTTGCTCAACGGCGGGTTGTGGACTGTGAAGACGGTCGCCCCCGTGCGTCGTGGCAAATTGCGCATGATGTTGATCCCAGAAGATGATCCAGCCCACAAGCCGGTTCGTGTCGGCGTCATCCCAGCCTTTTTTGAGAGCGAAGACGAAATCCCCTACGCCCTGCGCCGCGATTCCGACGAGTTCGACTTTGGCTATGCGCTGACTGTGCACAAAGCCCAAGGCTCGCAATGGGATAAGGTCGTCTTATTCGACGAGAGCAGCGCGTTCCGCGAACATAAAGCCCGCTGGCTCTATACAGCCATAACGCGCGCGGCGAAGGTCATTACGATTGTGGCCTGAGGCTTCCCGCTGTGAGCCTACCCTGCCATTAACCTGCATAATTATGTAGATTAACCAGCCACCCAGCCCCCAAACATTGACTCTGCCGCACGACAATGGTGCAGATGTAATAACGATTTCAGAAAATTAGGCAGGGCAATGAGTGTGAAGTTCAAAGGTCGTCGCGAAGATCATCGGCTTGTGACAGGCCAAGGCAAATTCACCTCGGATTGGAACCTGCCAAATCAAGTTTTTGGCCATTTTCTGCGCGCCGATCGTGCCCATGCGCTCATCCAAGGCATTGATGCTTCAGCAGCTTTAGCCATGCCCGGCGTGTTGGCTGTGTTGACCGGGGCCGATACCAAAGCCGCTGGCTTTGGCTCTGTGCCCTCGCCAGTTGTCTTCCCCGGCAAGGGCGGCAGCAAATTGATTGTGCCGCGCCGTCAGGTCTTGGCGGAAGATCGTGTGCGCTATGTCGGCCAGGAGGTCGCCCTCATTGTTGCCACCAGCGCGGCTCTTGCTCAAGCGGCAGCAGAAGCTGTTCAAGTGGATTATCAGGATCTTCCCGCCGTGGTTGAGGGGCGTGCAGCCCTCAGCACCACGCAGCGCCTCTATGACGACATGGCAAGCAATCAGATTTTTGCTTACGAATATGGCTCGGCGGCTGATACCGATGCGGCCTTTGCCAAAGCCGCCCATGTCACGCGCTTGGAGTTGGACGCACCGCGTTTGGTCGGTAATCCGATGGAGCCCAAAGCCTGCGTGGTGAGCTATGAAGCCGCCACCGGCGTCTATGATATTTACGTGCCGTCTCAAGGCATTACGATGATGCGCGGCGGCTTCTCTGTCGGCACAGGAATCCCCGAAGACAAATTGCGAATCCACGCTCAGGATGTCGGCGGCGGTTTTGGTATCCGCGGCGAAGCCTATTCGGAATATTGTTCGTTGGCCTTGGCTGCCAAAATGGTTGGGCGTCCCGTCAAATGGGTGTCGTCGCGCTCTGAGACGTTTGTGAGCGATCATCATGGTCGCGCCGCAACTCTGATTGGCGAATTGGCACTTGATAAGGATGGCCATTTTCTCGCCGTCCGCTCGCATTGGAGTGTCAATTGCGGTGCCTATCTGTCAGCG
>CAIUDK010000190.1 GCA_903897875.1 uncultured Hyphomicrobiales bacterium | reverse complement strand
GACATATGGGGCAACATAATTTCGTTCATGGCATTTCCTTCAAGACATCAATGACTTTCGCCAATTCTGTGGCTTGCACTTTTGCGGAATGCGGCCAAAATTTTTCATCCATTCGCTGCTTGAGCAACCCCATGTAATGTTTGCGGATGACCTCATCTGTCGCCATTTGCAAGGCTTTGTCGTGATACTCCTGATAGCTGTAACACGCCAACTCCGGCATGCCCACATCGTGCAAGAGACTTGCGGCCACACGTGAGGCGAAGCTGCCACCACACAAACTGACAACAGGTAATCCTGCACGTAATGCATCGCCTGCTGTGGTGTGGCCGTTGTAAGGGAAGGTGTCAATGAATACATCCGCCAAACGATAGCGAGCCAAATGGTCCTCCACGCGGGGCAATCGAGATGCGAAGATGATGCGTTCAGGATCTACGCCATGGTCACGTGCGCTTTGGGTCAAGTTGGTGTGCGCACCTTCGTTGAGCTTCATCAGCCACAACACACTACCAGGTACTTCCTTGAGCAAGTCCATCCACACTTTGAAGAGAGGTGGGTTGATCTTGTAATCGTGGTTAAAGCTGCAAAACACCACGCCCTGTTCAGGTAGTCCAAACGCTGATCGTTCGGGAGTTTCGGGTGAAGGCAAGACCGAGTCATCTCTGGGCAAATAGCAGTGCGGTAACTTCAAGATCTTTTCACAATAATGTTGTTCAAGTTCTGCTGGAATGATGCGCGGATCGGAGATGAGATAGTCGATATAAGGCAAGCCTAATGTGCCAGGAAACCCAAGGTAGGTCACTTGTGCAGGCGCAGGGCGGTAGGCCAAGATGTCGAGTCGCGTCCCTTCTGTGTGGCCTGACAAGTCAATCAAGACATCCATTTCCATCGCGCGCATGAGCTTGGCAACATCTTGGCTGATCATGCCGTGACAGTCGATGTAGTGATCAAAAGCGCAGCGATAACGTTTCCACAAGTCGCTGTTGTCGCTCACGCCCGTGAAAAAACCTGTCAATTCAAATTGCGATTTATCAAACTGCTCAATCAAACCAATGAGCAAATAGCCCACGGGATGGACACGAAAGTCTGCCGAGATAAAACCAACTCTTTTTTTGCGATGCTGGTACTTTTCACCTTTCCACAGCGGATGGGACGACGCTAGGTATTTATCAGCGGCATACAGTTCAGCGCATTTGCGAATAATGCGTGGATCATCTGTGATGGCCATGATGGTCAATGGTCCGCAGGTGAGTTTTCCTTCTTCTATGCCTGCAATGATGCGTGTCTTGGCACCTTCAAAATCTGTCCAATCGCAATTGCTCAGCCTCGCTCCCATGAGATGACCTTCGCCATACGCATAGTCGGGCGCTACTTGCAATGCATGCGCAAAGGCTCTTGTAGCAAGGGTGTATTGCTTGTATTGGCCTAAGAGTTGGCCCTGTCCTTCCAGTGCTCGAACATGATCGGGATTGATGTCCGTCGCAGCTGTCAGGCACAACAACGCATCATGGTGACGGTTGATGGCCTGCAACAGTGCCGCCTTGTTGGTATAGGCTTCCATGTAGTTAGGATCTACAGCGATTGCTTGGTCGTATGCGCGCAATGCATCTTCTGCTAATCCCAGATCATGCAATGTCTTGGCTTTCGCAAAGTGACCCAGCGGTAAATGGGGCGATGCTTCGCTGGCTTGCGTAAACAGTGCCAGAGCGCCTTGCGGATCCATTTGTGCCGATCGCGCCACACCCAGAGAATAAAGCGTCAGGAAGTTTTTTTCGTCTAGCCTCAAAGCTTGTCGCAACAACAACTCAGCTTCAGCATGTTGACCTGAGCTTTGCAAAGCAATGGCTTGGGTATTCAGAGAGACCACCTCCGGATTGCTGGCCGATGGACTGCCCGCATCATTTTGGGTATGTGCCAACCGAACCGTATCAAGATGTGTTTGCGCGCCAGCCAAAGTCGCATCTAGCTTCAACGCTTTTTTGACTGCTTTGAGTGATTCATCTGTGCGTCCCAAGTGGAACAGAATCACTGAATTTGCCAAATGTGCTTGTGCAAACTTCGGCGAGCTAACGACAACTTTTTCGATGTGGGCAAGTGCAACAGCGTAATCACTGCGTGCAGATGCAATCGCACTAAGCGAATACAAGGCCACTGCATTGTTGGTGTCTAGCTTTAAGGCTTGCTCAAACAAAGCTTGGGCTTTGTCATTCTCGTTCGCATGCTGATGTGCTATCGCTTTGTCGATCAGAGCTTGCAATGCATGGCGGTTAGCTTTGGCGAGCATGGTGTCGGTGTCCTTGTTTTAAAGCCATTCGAGTGGCACTTGTTGTCCAGCCGAGGCCAATAGCTGTTGACGTCGTAACCGTATGTCATGGCTTGGGGCCGGCCATTTTTTATAAATAGACAAATAGTCAGAGACTGTGTGCAACCCATTGGCACCACTGGCAGAGCCTCGTCGTTGATGTGGGTTGACATAGTCTTTATAGACCACAGCGCCAACGATATTGGCATGTGTGAAAGGTGTGTCGCTGGCGACATTCAGTAAAAAGTCCCAGTCGTCCAAGCTGTTCAGATGTGGGTCTTGTTGGCGTCCATGCACGGCTTCGCGAGGAAAAATGGCGCTGTGGTTCTGAATGAAATTCTTTACATACAGGGCTTGCACATCCATTG
>CAIUDK010000189.1 GCA_903897875.1 uncultured Hyphomicrobiales bacterium | reverse complement strand
CGAGGTGATGAACCTGCGCGATGTGATTACGTTTCAGGGGCAATCAGTCGCAGACTTGAAGCGTGCGTTCGTGGACTCCGTCGAGGACTATTTGGACTTTTGTAAAGAGCGCGGCAAAGAGCCAGAAAAGCCCTTTTCTGGGCAATTTGTGGTGCGCGTTGAGCCCGAGCTTCATCGTGCAGTTGTGACTGCGGCGAGACGTGCAGGTGTTAGTTTGAATAAATGGGTAGCTTTGAAACTTGAGGATGCGATACCTTTAGAGCAAAATTTTAATGGGACAAAACGAGCATTGGTAGCCAGTGAGAGAATTGGTGATCTTGTGAAGCGTATAAAACAAATAAATACCTCAAATCCAACTCAACGCAGCAAAGCCTAATGCAAGCCTACAATGGCGATTGCTGTGATGCATGCAACACAGTGAGAATTTCGAGTTCATCGCTCATAACGCGATAGGCAATGATTTAGGGGATGTCGGCTAAGACAAGCTCTCGCGTTGCCTTCCATCGACCAGCGCGCGCCATAGATGGGTGCTGGTGCCATCGACCGCTGAGGCACCTGAAGCTGAGATGCTGCCAGAAAACCAACCCAAACAGTAATCAAAAATCTACCGCTTCGTATATTTCGCAACAACAGCAGCAACGTCATTTTCGCTAGCAAAAATGCCTACATTGGCCTCATCCAAGCCAGCTTTTATTTCATCTATTTGCGCGTGATCTCCCGGCTCCACCCGAACCCCACCCGTCATAGCCACCGCCACGCCCGTCGTCTGCGGAAAGGTGATCGGCAAACCTAGCTGAGACCGCACGGCCAGATAAGCAAAAGCCTGCGCTTCAATCGCATCTGTTGCCCAGCCGAAATCTTCGGCGCGCAATACGGATGCTTGCAAAGCCTCACCCAACATCTTCATCAACACCGGATTATGCGCGCCACCGCCGCAGACAATCCAAGCCTCAGGCGCGCGGTTGAGATGGGGCACAATGCGGGCTATCGCGTGCGCTGTGAAGGCGGTGAGTGTTGCTGCGCCATCTTCATCACTCAACGGCTCAACGAGGTGTGATGCAAAGGCGTTGCGATCCAAAGATTTTGGCAAGGGGCTCGCGAAAAAAGCATGAGCCAGCATGGTTTTTAGCACTGTCTCATTCACGCGGCCCTTTGCTGCCAGCGCGCCATTCTCATCAAACGCCAACCCGCATCGGGCCAGCATAAAATCATCAATCAACGCATTGCCCGGCCCCACATCGGTGGCAACCAAGTGACCGTCGTGCGCCATGATGGTGGCGTTCGACACGCCTCCAATATTGAGCAGCGCGACAACGTCGGGCAAAGCATGGCCCTCTCGGCGGGCTTGGGCCACAAGCGCTTGATGATAGATCGGAACAAGCGGTGCACCCTGCCCGCCAGCCGCCACATCTGCGGCGCGAAAATCAAAGATCACCGGGCGGCCACATTGGCGGGCCAGCTCTGCACCATCGCCAATCTGCACCGTGAGGTGTGCCTCTGGCCTATGCAGCACGGTTTGGCCGTGAAAGCCGATGAGGTCGACCGTCTCAGCCGCAATGGCGTGCTGGGCCAAAAACGCCTGCACCGCCTCGATATGGGCTTGGGTCACAAGCGCCTCAGCCTGCCCCAGCACGCCGGGGCGATGGCTGCGGGCTGTCAGGGTGCTGGCATCCACAAGCGCCTGCCTCAGCACGGCGCGCTCGGTGGGCGCATAGGGGCGAAAGCTGGAGGGGCCGGTGACGACCTGTCCCTGACCATCAGTCTCGATCAAGGCGACGTCGACACCGTCCATAGATGTGCCAGACATGAGGCCGATTGCGCGCAGGAAAGCCATGAACACTCCGATTTGCGACAATCATAGCTGATTCAAAAGGTTTGCGCTGCTTTTCGGGGATTGCGCTGCAAGGTTCGACCCCCTAAACCTTCGCCTTGAAACAAACCAATGATGAGCCGATGACCAGCACTTTTCGCCCAACCTCAGACTTTCTCTCCACGCTGATCGAGCGTGGCTTTTTGCACCAATGCTCCGACATGGCGGGCGTGGATGCTTTGGCGAAAGCGGGCAAGCTTGTCAGCTATATCGGCTTTGATTGCACCGCTCCCTCGCTCCATGTGGGCTCGCTGGTCCAAATCATGATGATGCGCTGGATGCAGGCGACCGGTGCCGGCAAGCCCATCGCTTTGATGGGTGGCGGCACGACGCGCGTGGGCGATCCGTCTGGCAAGGACGAGAGCCGCAAAATGCTCACCATTGAGCAGATTGACGCCAACAAGGACGGCATTGGCCGTATCTTCTCAAAGTTTCTGACCTTTGGCACCGGCCCAACCGATGCGTTGATGACCGACAATGCCGAATGGCTGACCAAACTCAATTACATCGACTTCTTGCGCGATGTGGGCCGCCACTTCTCGGTCAATCGCATGATGGCGATGGACTCGGTCAAGATGCGCCTTGAGCGCGATCAGGAATTGTCCTTCATCGAATTCAACTACATGTGCCTTCAGGCCTATGATTATGTTGAGCTGAACCGTAGCTACGGCTGCAATTTGCAAATGGGTGGCTCGGATCAGTGGGGCAATATTGTCACCGGCATGGATCTTGGCCGCCGCATGGGCACGCCGCAGCTGTATGCGCTGACCTCTCCGCTGCTCACCACATCGTCGGGTGCCAAAATGGGCAAGACGGCTGCGGGCGCTGTGTGGCTCGAGGCCGACATGCTGCCCGTCTATGATTACTGGCAATATTGGCGCAATTCCGAAGACGCAGATGTCGGCCGTTTCCTGCGTCTGTTCACCGATTTGCCGATGAGTGAAATCGCAAAGCTGGAAGCTCTGGCTGGCAGCGAGATTAACGAGGCCAAGAAGATTTTGGCCAATGAAGCCACCGCCCTTGTGCACGGCCGCGCAGGTGCTGAACAAGCAGCTGAAACCGCACGCAAGACCTTTGAAGAAGGTGTGCTGGCTGACACGCTGCCAACGATCACTTTGCCCGCAGCTGAATTGGATGCTGGTGTGGGCGTACTCGCTGCCTTCGTGCGCGTGGGGCTTGTGGCCTCAACGGGTGAAGCGCGTCGTCAAATCAAGAGCGGCGGCTTGCGTGTGAATGATGCGACTTTGAGCGATGAGCGCGCGACTTTGACGGCTGCGAATTTGCAAGAAGGCGTTGTGAAGCTGTCGCTCGGCAAAAAGAAGCATGTGTTGCTGAAGCCTGAGTAGTGAGCTGCGCCTGGGGCTTTTCTACCGTCGTGGCTGCGGTGTGATCGACATTGGCATGTCGGCTGAAGATGGTGGCGATGGATTGTTCAAGCCACTGTCGATGACGCCAAAAATCTTGCGCAAAAATCCCGGTGCAATTGCCGAGAGCGGATTGATTGTCAGCAAGGGCGCGCTGGCTGGGCCGTTGATGCGGAAGTTGATGGCGAACAAGCCCTCGTGCTGACCGCCCAACAAAACGGGCCCAAACACAGGTATTTTTGAGAACAGATTGTTGAGACCGAACGCTGGCACAAAAGTGCCAGATAGGTTCACGCGGTCGCGGTTGAAGTCCACCGTACCTTCGATGTTCATGCCAATCTGTTGGCCATACATGAGCGCTTCTTTGAGCACCAATTGATCGCTGGTGCGCTGAAAGTTGATCTGCAATCGCTCGAAATTGGCGGCGTTGGTATCGATCTTATTGAGCGAGGACGCACGATCACCGCCTTCGGCCACAATGCGGCGCAGGGCTGGCTCATCGCGCACGATGAAGGAATTCACATTCAGCGTGCCTTCAATGCCCGCCTCATTCAGGCGCGCTAGCAATTGCAATTGCCCGCCTTCAAGTCGCTTGTAGAGATCCACAAAACTCAACAGCGCGCCACCGTCAGCACTGGTGATGGTGAGGCCACCGCGCTCACTGTCAGCGCCACGCAAACTGCCAGCCACCACAGCGCGACCAGAATTGGCCTTCAGCTGAAACTGGCGCAATACGCCAGAGCGGCGCACAACACGCAGATCAACATTGTTCATCACTTGCTTGTTGGCACCCGTCACCAGCGCGGCCTTCAAGTCCAGATCAATATCTTTGGGCGGGCCGGAATCGGCGGCATCCGAACTCATCAGCTTGCGCACAAAAGCGCGCACATCAAACGACGATCCGCGCAGGACGATTTTCATCGCTTTGCCCTGCTCCAAATCAAGCCGCATATCATCGCCGGGCGACAGACGCAGCTGACTGAGCTTGGCACCCATCAGCGCGCCATTTTCATCCAAATCAACCGAGCCGCGCACACCCAAGCCACCGCCCGCATCAAACACAAGCTGATCGATATGTGTGCGATCAGGCTGGCTGGTGATGTTGAACGTCGCTTTCGATGGACGCCCCGGCGGCTTCACAAGCCCCGGCAAAGCGCCATCAATCGAGGCGCGTG
>CAIUDK010000188.1 GCA_903897875.1 uncultured Hyphomicrobiales bacterium | reverse complement strand
TTGAATAAATTCTATTTCAACAGGCCGCAGTGCCTTGGATGGCAGCAACCGCGACGACACAGAAGGTTCTAGGCATTAAACGTGCCAGTTAAGGTCGATCTGGGCCGGATGGGGGCGGTTTTTTGAGAGCACCTTAAACCCAGCAGGTGGCCTTGCGGCAGGGCCGACTTTAGCCCCCAAAGCCGCGCAATGACGCTGCGGACGGGCCAAGAGCCCGGATTTAACCGATTGATTATTAGGCAATATGCCTAAAATAAGTGCATAATTTATAGTCAAAAAGCAGGCAGTTTTTGAGGCTCAAAACGACCCAGCCAGATCGTCCGCGCCGCTGCCTGTCTTTTCATCTTCGCTGGCTAATTTATGGCTTTTTGCTAATGCGTGGCTGAACACTGATCAGCACGAGCGGAATGGCTGCCAAAAGCACGGCGGTGAGCCCAGTGGCGGGTAGGCCGGACCATTGCAAGAGCGGGCCAGTGACGAAGGCGGCAAACACGCTGGTGGCGCCCGCAAAGCTATCGTTAAAGCCAATGGCGCGTCCGCGCTCCTGCGTGGTGACGTGATCGGCGATCATGGCAGTTGCCGACACATTGGCTGCCGCCCAGCCAATGCCCACTAGGAACGTCCCCAGAGTCACAGAGGCCCAAGTGGAGGTAAAGGCAGTCATGGCGGCACCCACGAGCGTTGTGGCCACACCCGGCGTCATGACGCGCATACGGCCATAACGATCTGCCAATTTGCCCAAGGGAATCGTGAAGGCGAACATGCCGGCTGAATGGAACATATGCGACATGGAAATCGCGACGAGCGAATGTCCATGCTGATGCAGCACCAACGAGGTGAGCACCATCACAATCGACATATTTCCCTGCGCTGCGCAGTTGGAAATAATGGCGATGCGCAGATTAGGATTTTGAATCATGCGCCAAGCGTTGAACTTGACGGTGCCCTCAACGCGCACCTCTTTGGCGATCACATCTTCGGGATAATATTTTTGCAAATTCATGCCGATCTCTTTGGGATCGGGACGAATGAAGTTGACGATGATGGCACCGCTCATGATGAGTACGGGCAAGAAAAGCCACGGCATACCGAGCGGATCTTGCCCAGTGGCCTCACCAATTTTGCCAGCAATAGTGACCATAATTGGCCCCAACACGAGACCAACCAGCGAGCCTAGCGCCACATAGCCCAATGCTTGTGCGCGCATACGTGGTGGATACATATCGGCAGCAGCAATGCGCATTTGCTGAGACGCATTCATGCCCATACCAAACACCAGCAGGCCAGCCGCAAACACAGCGATGCTTTGCACATACATGGAATAGGCGAGCACCAATGTGCCAATGAGTGCGAGAAAAAGCCCAAAGTGAATGCCGGGCTTGCGACCATAGGTGTCAGTGATTTTGCCAATCGGATAAGCGACCAAAAAGCGCGAAAGTCCAATCAGACCAACCGAGAGACCAGCGAGGCCCGAAGAGCCAGTGAGGCTAACAACCATCAGCGGCCCAAAGCCATAAGCAAACTGCATACCCGCGCCCGAAAATGACATGGACAGCGCAATCAAAGCTGTGTTGCGCTTAATCAGTTTTGGGACGGGCGGATGCATGTTTTCTTCTTTTTTGAAGCGCGGGACATGGGTCCACACACGCTAGCTGCACAAGATTAGCTTATATATATGATATTTTGACCGGTGCAACGAGCAAGGGCGCGACCATCGCCGCGCCCCTGTTGTTTAATGCGTTGGCAAGGGCGGCATGGTTTCTAGCAACACGCCATAGCCCTGCTTCTTCTCACGGATGAGAAGACGTCGTTGCATCTCCCATACGCGTGCGGTTTGCGGATGCAGGACAGGAATTTCCAAATCCTGTTCCAGCATATGAATGATGTGCAGTGTGCGCCAACCCGAGCCCAGCATATAGATCGCATCTGCACCGCCAAATTGGCGATAGAGCTTTTTGATGAAGGCGTAGACTTGTTCGCCTGGCAATTCCTGTGCGCGATTGAACGGCACATCCATGCCCACCATACATTTCACATTGAAGCCCGCATCGGTGAAATATTGCGAGAACACATCATTGATGTCGCCGGGAAAATAGGTGACGCCGATAATGCTCTTGGCACCCAATGCTTTGAGTGCCGTGATTTGGTTCTGGCCCGAGGTGAAGATGGGCACTTGAAACATATCTTCCCACTTCTTCACCAGATCAGCTTCTTTCGCCAATCCTTGCACCATGAAAGGTGGCGCGCCTGAGGGATGAATGATGTCGCATTTTTGTTCAGCCAAAAGCGCGATGTGCTTTTCATAGCCTTTCATCACAGCTTCAAACTCGGTCTTATCGCCGCGCTTAATATCGTTATACAGCGACAACACGCCCACACCTTCGGGCAAGAGTTTGACGACTTCTTCAGTTGAGCCGGGCCGTAATGTTGGATGAACGCATCCCACCAAACCACGCCAATTTGTAAATGCCATTGCCTAAATCTCCGTCTTAATTGCTGGGTGGGGAAGCGAGTTTTGAATAGAGATCGATCACATCACGCGGTGTGGCCGCTGCTTGTTGCAAAAGCTTCTCCACCGCCTCGCCGGTGATGGCGCTGATCTCCAAATTCACTTTCTCTGCATCAGCTAGAAAGGCGTTGTCCGCGGCCATTTCCATAAAGGCTTTGCGCAGAGCGGCTTTGCGATCTGCAGGCAATTCTGGGGGAGCCACGAAGGGCAGAGCCATGTAGAACGGGATCTCTGCAAAATCGAGCAGAGCAATCATTTTTGGATCTTTTGTCAGCTCACGTCCTGTTGGCACATCAGGCATGGCGGCAAGGCGTGTCTTGCGGCCAAATTGAACGATGGGGCGCACCTTTTTGTCATTCCACAAATTGGGCTGGCCAGCACGTATGGAATTATAGCCGATGATCTGGCCATCAAGTTCGCCACGCTGCATGGCGAGAAACATTGGTGCAGCACCGGGATAGCCGCGCACCACGTCGATGTTCAAACCCAGTGCGTTTTTGGCGATGTAGGCAAAGGCAAGATTGGTAGAGCCGGGTTGATTGCCACCAAGTGTGAGCTTCATGTTTTTGCCAACCAGATCGAAACCGGTTTTGGCAGGATGCTGATCGTTGACAACGACAAGATAGGCATCGTCTTGAAAGCTCGAGAGTGAGCCGATCCAAGACAATTTGAGCGGATCAAACTTCGCATTCGGGTCGCCTTGAATAGCAACCAAGGGTGTGGCGCGCTCAATCAGTGCCACAACACTTCCATCGCGCTCGGCAGTGTTGGCCAAACGATTAGCCGCCACCAAGCCGCCTCCGCCGGGCGTATTTTGCACCACTATGTTTGGATTGCCGGGAAGAAAATTCCCCAGATGGCGCGCGATCAAGCGGCCCGAAATATCATTGATGCCGCCGGGCGATGTTGGCACAATCAGCGTCATTGTGCGGCCATGATAAAATTGTTCGACAGTTTGGGCTTGCGCAACCGATGCCACACACAGAGCGAATGCGGCGACTGCATATTTTGTGAAATGCTGTGTCATATGGAGTGTTTCCATTCAAAAAGTGAAACGCATTAACCAACCATGGCGGGCAGAGCTTGCAGCAAATGGCCATAGCCAGAGCGCGGCTCGTTCACATACAAACGCTTCTGGAATTCCCACACGCGCGCAGCCACTGGATGAATGACAGGCACGCCGAGATCTTTTTCCAAAAGATCAATGATGTGCAACGTGCGCCAGCCAGAGCCCAGCATGTAAATTGCGTCAGCGCCTTTTTGTGCAAGAAAATGCTTTTTGATATGCGCGTAGACTTGATCGCCCGACAGCTCTTGCGCTTTGTCGAAAGGCGTCTCAACGCCTTCCATACATTTGACGGTGAAGCCGGCGTCTTTGAAATATTGCGAGAAGGAATTGTTGATCTCGCCAGTAAAATAGGTCGCACCCACAATGCTCTTCACTTTGAGCGCGCGCATGGCCGAGATGTGATTTTGTCCCGCGCTAAAGATCGGCACGTTATATTTCTTTTCCCAATCGGAAATAATTTTGGCCTCGCCTTTAAGGCCGTGGATCATAAAGGGTGGCGCGCCATTGGGATGAATTGCATCACAGTTTTGTTCGGCCAGAAGTGCAATCTGCTCTTCATAGGCGCTCATCATGGGTTCAAATTCGTCGCGTGTGCCGCGACGAATGTTAGTGAACAGCGGCAGCACGCCGATGCCTTCGGGTAAGAGTCTGATGAATTCTTCCAACGCACCGGGCCGCAGGGTGGGGTGGATGATGCCGGCAATGCCGCGCCATGCTGAAAACGCCATTCTCTTCTCCCATGTTTTTCGTTTATTTTATTTTATGCACTCACTTTTTTTGGGCTGGCTCTCACTTTAAGAGATAGCCAAATCTTTGCTGCGCCAATTTGCGCATTTCGGGCGAAGGCTGATTGACCTTCGGATATTGGTCTTTCCAATGATACGGGCGACATGCATCAATGATGGCGCGGCTATTGGTAAAATCACCTGCGTCTTTGCGCCATGGCTCAATGCGCGGATCAAGCGGTGTCGACCATGCGTTGGTGATGATGTCGATGGAGGTCGCAGGATCTGAGCGCGTGAGCATCGCCCAAATCACTTCTTCCAAATTCGACACGTCAATGTCGTCATCCACCACGATCACATAGCGGCCCGCATAGGCCCCCGCGTGACACATGCACGCAATGTGGCCAGCCTGTTTGGAATGGCCGCCGTAACGCTGCTTGATGGAGACAGCAAGCAGAAGACGCGCTGTGCCGATCTCATGCGCCCATGCGGCCACAACATCAGGCACGCCAGCCTTCACAATATTTTCACGCACAATCGCCGAGCGCGTGAGGGCGCGATATCGGGCGATTTCATCTGGTGGACGCTGCGGTGCGCAACCCAGAATAATCGGATTGTTGCGGTGATAGATGGCTTTGATATCCATCACAGGTTCATCGCGCACGTCTGAGCCATAATAGCCCATCCATTCGCCAAACGGTCCTTCAGGCCGCACATTGCCGGGCTGCACAAAGCCTTCAATCACGATTTCAGCATTGGCTGGCACGGGCAGGCCGGTGAGGGGCGCAATGACCACTTCCACAGCCTTGCCGCGAATGCCGCCAATGACTTCATATTCGTTTACGCCGTAGGGAATTTCGCTCGATCCCATCAAGAACGACATGGGGTCAGCGCCCACAACAATCGCCACAGGCATCGGCTCGCCGCGCGCTTCGTATTTCTCGCGCTGAATACGACCATGCTTGCCCGGTGAGATAAAAAAGCCTACCGATTTTTCATCGTGAATCATGACGCGATAGGTGCCGCAATTGACCCAACCTTCATCGGGATCGCGCGTGACATTAAAGCTGCCAGTGCCGATATAGCGGCCACCATCGCCATCATGCCATTTTGGCGTGGGGAATTTGGTGACATCAATATCATCGCCCGTGATGATGTTCTCGAAGATCGGACCGTCTTTCACAACCACAGGCGGGATGCGCTTGAGATCGGCCATATAATTGACGCGAAACGCTTCAGACAATTCGAGCTTGGTGAGATCGGTGGGAAAGCCCAAGGTCATACGCTGGCGCAAACCGCCAAAGAAATTGACCAGAACGCGACTGCCCGGCAGCGAGCCCGGAACTTCGCCAAATAAAACTGCAGGCGCATTTTCGTCATGCAGCACAACCTCTGAGGCCATGCCGATTTCTTCTTGCCAGTTGAGGCCATTGACGTCGCGCACTTCACCAAGCTTGCGTGCCTCTTCAATCCATTCCCGCAGATCGGTGTAAGTGACATTGGGCGTCACGTTGGAGCTGGACGCATCGGCGGACATTTTATCATTGGATGGTTTGGTCATAATAGTCTCTTTCAACCGAAGAATTTAAGCGAGAAGGCCAGCCTTGCGATAAGCGGAGATGGCGCCGTCATGCAGGCCAACGCCGTCAAATTGCAGAGCGCTGGCGCCTTGTGTGCGTAGTGGCTCAAACAGCTCGCCCATGCCGAGAAATAATTTGTTGAGCTTGGGCAATTCATTGCGCCCCGCATAGATGGCGTGAGTAACGAATTCCACCAAGGCAGCAGGGACGCGCGCATGCGTCACCAACACATTGACCACAGCGGCTTGCTCAATATCTTGTGTGAGCGCGCGTAACGAACCCGCACGCATGGTGGTGGGCCGATAAATTGTGCGCGCATCAAGCACGGTTTGCAGCGCGCCTTGCGGATAGGGCAGCACACGCAGCGCAATGCGCTCATCCAACGCGGTCATGACATTATTAGGGATAGGACATTGCAATTGCGCATCCACATCGCCACGCGCCAAAGCCTCAGCGCCGTCTGCAAAATAGAGATAAATAGGCGTAAAATCAGCATGGCTGATGCCCAGTGCTGTGAAGATAGAGCGCGCATGTTGCGCCACGCCGCTGGTTTGCAAGCCAATGGCCACGCGCTTGCCGCGCAGATCCAGCACGGTGTGAATGTCTGAGTCAGCGCGCGCGATAAAATACATCGGCCCCGCATTCATCGGTGCCACCATGCGCAAGTCGATGGGGGTAGAGAAGGGCGCTTGGCCCGTGCGCGCAAGGCCCAGCCAATTGGCGGCCATGAAGCCAAAATCCAATTCGCCAGCGTCCAATCGCTTGGCATTTTCAATGCTGGCAGAGACGGAGTTTAAGATGGTGACATTGGCAAGTCCGGCTGTGTCGAGCACGGACTTCAAGGCAAAGCCTTGGCTTTCAAACGTGCTGTTGCCTTCGGCTGTCCCGATTTTCATGCGCAGCTTAATCTCCCTAGGTCGACATCTTGGTCCGCGCTCTTTCGGCGCAATTCTCAAGCACTAGGCTAGTCTTGCTGGCGTCCAACAACAATTCAAAATCTGCTGTAGGTCAGGTTCACGTTTGGTTTATGTCAGGAGCTGGCAGGGGCGGTTTTTTAGGCAGCTCCGACCACGCGATCCGTGGATTTGCGGAAATGATAGCGCGGCAGCACATCAAGATCGGTGCCGGTAACGCGGACAACCCAAGCAAGGTCTGGATGGGCGGTGGAGTGTATCTTGCCCGGCCCATAGGCGCGCGTTTGGCCCGGCGTGAGGTCATAAACCTCTGACACTTCTAAGATCGCGGCCTCTTCATCCGGGTTGAGGCGGCGATATTCCGTCATCGTCGTCTTAGCTTTAGCGTTGCCATAGATGGCCCAAGATGTGCCGTGCGTATGGGGCTTTCCAACCTTGCCGCCCTTTTGCACATGGGCCAACACATAGAAGTCTAAGTCTGGATCGTGAAATAAAACCTCTTTGCCCGGCGGCGTATCGTCGTTGAAGGTCTTGGCAATGAAGGAGGGCTCAAGAATGAGATCGGACAGTCGCTGCGCAATCTCTCCAAGCGCCTCGGCTTGTGGCTTGCCAGACTTTAGCGCTTGGCTCGAGTCGGCGCAGAATTGCTCAAGGCTGTAGACCATCATGTTCTCTCCCAATATGCAGGCTTGGTCTTTTCGACCGCCGTATTTGTATTTTGCAAGAGTATAGCACTCAAAAGACGCGGGTCGGCAAGGGGGCTGATTTGTGCAGTGCGGCGCATTCTCTTCGCTCTTGCAACTGAATTTAAAAATGAAATCCAGCCACTGGCGCGCGAGGGGATGTCAGGTTAGGCTCTCTTAACAAAGCGCCGAAAATTCGGCCAATATCGTCCGTGGGAGGATGTATGATCGGCAATCGTTGCACGAACCGTGGCATGTCGAGCGCGTTGGCGTTCGCATTTTTTGCATTTCATTTGACTTGCCATTTTGCGACTGCCGCCATGGCCGACCCGGTCGAGGATTTTTATCGCGGCAAAACGCTGGATATGATTGTGCCCACTTCGCCAGGTGGTGATTACGACATGCGCGGGCGTTTATTGGCGCGCCAGTTGACGCGCTTTATTCCCGGCAATCCCAATATTGTCGTGCGCAATATGCCCGGCGGCGTTGGTATTCAAGCGGCCAATTATTTGATGAGGGGCGCACCGCGCGATGGCACTGTGCTGCATATTATTTTCCAAAGCATGCCGTCCTATCAAGCCATGGGCAATCCGGCAATTGACTTCGATGTGCGTAAATTTGGCTGGATCGGCAATTCAACCGAAAGCCCTAATGTGCTCAATTCATGGCACACAACAGGCATAAAATCCGTTCATGACGTCATGACGCACGAGCTTGTTGTGGGCTCGCCCGGCACGGCCACCACATCTTATATTTATCCAGCCGTCATGAATGCCTTGGTGGGCACAAAGTTCAAAATTGTGACGGGTTATCCCGGCGGCAATGATGTGAATCTGGCGATGGAAAAAGGCGAAGTGGGCGGGCGCGGCTCCAATAGCTGGGCATCATGGAAGAGCAACCATCCCCACTGGCTCGCTGAAAAGAAAATCAATATTCTTGTGCAAGTCGCACTCAAGCGTGCGCCAGATTTACCCGATGTGCCGCTGATGATGGAACTGGCCAAAAATGAGTCAGATCGCGAGGTGTTGCGTTTCATCTCCGCCGATATGGGCATTGCGCGCGCGTTTGTGACAACGCCAGATGTGCCCGCCGATCGTCTTCAAGCGCTGCGCAAAGCATTCATGGATGTCATGAAGGATGAGCAATTTTTGGCAGAAGCCGCCAAGGCGCAGATGGACATTAGCGCCTCGGACGGGCTCGCCGCTCAAGCCGTGGCTGAATCGATCATCAACACACCGGCTCCCATTTTAGCGCGCGCAAAGGCTTTAATCGAAGCACCCGCGAAATAGCCGAGGCTTGACTTCTACAGCGACCAACACTCAACTTAAGAAAAAATAGCGCAGGCAAAGCCGCGTTGATTTGGGAGGCGACTTTGAAAGTCATAAGCCATTTGGTACGTTTCAGCGTTGCAGCAGTGCTGACGGCAAGCGCGTTCGCCGCACACGCCCAAAGCGTTGAAGAGTTTTATAAGAAGAAGCCTATCACGTTGCTGGTCTATTCTGGCGCGGGCTCGTCTTACGATTTTTATGCGCGATTGCTGAGCCGCCATTTGGGCGCGCACATGCCGGGCAAGCCCAATATCATTGTGCAAAATATGGTTGGCGCGGGCGGCTATAAGTTGGTGGATTATCTCAACCGCATTGCACCGCGCGATGGCTCTGTGATTGCGACTGTGACGCGCGGACTGCCGTTTGATCCGATGTTGGGAAAGACTGAGATTCCCTTTGAGCCGCTTGAGTTCACATGGTTGGGGAGCATGAACCGCGAGATCGCGGTGGCGCTGTCTTGGAACACGTCGAAGATCAAAACTTTTGCAGATTTGCAGAAGAGTGAATTGATTGTGCCCGGTACCGGGGTCGGCGCTGATTCTGAAATTATTCCGCGTGCCTATAATGTTTTGGCGGGCACGAAATTCAAGATTATTGCCGGCTATCGCGATACGGCAGAGGCTGCGCTACAGATGGAAACCGGCGAATTGGCTGGCATTGGCTATTGGTCATGGAGCGCGATTGCTGGCGGCCATCCCGATTGGCCACGCGATAAAAAGATCAACGTTTTATTTCACACCGGGCTGGAAGAAGTGCCGGGTGTGGCTGGCGTGCCGCGTATTCGTGATCTTGTCACAGATCCAACGGATAAGAAGGCACTGGAGTTTTTGTTGGCGCGTGAAATCATTGGGCGGCCCTATCTAGCACCGCCCGGCGTGCCAGCTGATCGCGCCAAGGCTTTGCGTGATGGGTTCAATGCGACGATGAAATCCAAGGACTTTATTGCTGATGCACAGCGCTCCAATATTGAAGTGCATCTGGTAACAGCCAAAGAGGTTGAAGATGTCATTCGAGAGGCAGCGCAATCGCCTCAGCCTGTGATTGATCGCGTGAAGGAAATATTGGGGCGCTAGCTTTTGCGCCCATGGCGTAGCTACGCTACAAGTGACAGATAATTTTGAGATGGGAAGGGCCGACGAGATGGCGAAATATCAATTCACTGTGAATGGCGTACAGCGCACTGCTGAGCTTCGCGATCCCGATGAGCCCATGTTGTATGTGTTTCGCAATGCCTTGGGCTTAAAGGGCGTCAAATACGGTTGCGGTCTTGGCCAATGTGGTGCCTGCACGGTGTTGATGGATGGGGAAGCTGTTCGTAGCTGTCAGATTCCTGCCTCTGCAGCCGTGGAAAAAAAGTTCACCACCATTGAAGGTTTGGGCACGCCAGAAAAACCGCACGCGGTTCAAGCGGCCTTCATTGAAGAACAGGCCGCGCAATGCGGCTATTGCGCCAATGGCATGGTGATGACGAGCGCGGCCTTGCTGGCGCACACACCGCATCCCAATGTGAATGATGTGAAGCAAGCGCTGGCAGATAATCTCTGCCGATGCGGCACACATGACCGCATCGTGAAAGCGGTGATGAACGTTGCAGGAGGGCGCTGAGATGACACACTCCACCACATCCATTTCAAACATCAATCGCCGCCATTTTCTGGGTGGCGGGCTTTTTGTTGCCATGTCGTTTGCAACGCCGGCACTGTCTCAGTCGAGCGCAGCGTCAAAGCTTGGCAAAACGAATGACCCCAAAGATGTCGATGCCTATTTCGCAATTCACGCGGATGGTCGCGTCACATTGTATTCTGGCAAGGTGGATCTTGGCACCGGCTCGCGCGCAGCCATGCGCCAAATTGCAGCTGAAGAATTGGGCGTGCCAACATCACGCATTGATCTGATTGAAGGCGATACGGCGCTAACGCCCGATCAAGGTCCGACATCTGGATCGAATGGTATTGCCAAGGGCGGCATGCAAATTCGCCAAGCAGCCGCCACAGCGCGTGATGCATTGGTGAAGCTCGCCGCACAAAAACTCAATCTACCAGCCGCTGATCTTGATGTGGTGGATGGAACCGTGCGCCCGCTTGCAGGCGGCAAGGGCGTTAGCTTTGCTGAAGTGCTGGGTGACCGTCGCTTTGATGTGAAGCTTGATGCCAAAGCACCATTGCGCAAACCAGAGACATATAAAATTGTCGGCCATGCGCACAAGCGTCCCGATGTGCCAGCCAAAGTGACAGGCACGCATGTCTTTATGCATGACTTCGAAGTGGCTGGCATGTGGCATGGGCGCACAATCTATCCGCCCTCTGTCGGTGCCAGTTTGGTGAGTGTTGATGAAGCCTCCATCAAACATATTCCCGGCGTCAAAATTGTGCGCGTGAAGGATTATTTGGGCGTTGCAGCTGCCAATGAATGGGACGCAATTTTGGCGTCGCGCGCGCTCAAGGCGGTGTGGAAAGATGGCCCAACGCTGCCTCGCCATGAGGCGATGAAAGAGTGGATTTTGTCATCACCACAGGTGGGTGATGAAGTCATCGAGAAGCGCGGAGATTATCAGGCGGGTGCTGCTGAGGGCGCTCGCAAATTGAAATCGACATTCTATTGGCCGCTGCAATCGCATGCGTCACTGGGACCATCATGCGCCATTGCGGATGTAAAAACGGATGGTGCGACGATCTGGTGTTCGTCGCAGAGCACGCATAAATACACGAGTTCGTTTGCCAAAATGTTGTCGCTGCCGCAAGACAAGGTGCGCCTCATCTATATCGATGGCTCAGGCTGTTATGGCATGAATGGTCACGAAGATGCAGCCGCGGATGCCACAGTGATGTCGCGCGAATTGGGGCTGCCTGTGCGCGTGCAATGGATGCGCGAAGATGAACACGGTTGGGACCCCAAAGGCGCGCCGCAATTGATTGCGCAAGAAGCGTCGATGACCGCGGATGGAAAAATCACCGCGTGGAAGACAGAAATGTGGGTGCCAAAGGGCACTGAGAAATTGCCTAACATTCCGTTGCTTGCGCCAGAGTCTGCAGGTCTTCCGCAAGTGCCGGGATTGTCGCCCGGCGGCATCAGCGGTGGCGGGCTGCCCGCATACGAGATTCCTAATATGGAAGTGCAAGTTCATTGGCTCAAGGCATCGCCGTTGCGCCCCAGCCATCTGCGCGCACCGGGCAAGATTGGCAATCTGCTTGCCGTTGAAACGTTCATGGACGAATTGGCGCTTGAGGCGGGAAAAGATCCCGTGGCGATGCGCGTTGAGCTTTTGAAAGATAAGCGTGGGGTTGAAGTGTTAAAGCGCACAGCCGAGGCGTTTGGTTGGGATGCGCGCGTCAAACCACGCAAGGATGGTAAGGGCCGAGGCATCGCCTACACCAAATATAAAAATGCAGAAACCTATGTCGGCATGGCGATGGAGGTGGATGTCAACGTGGATACGGGCGCGATTGCGGTCAAGCGTGTTGTGTGTGTTCACGATTGCGGACAGATCATCAATCCTGACAGCGTGCGCTCGCAGGTTGAGGGCTGTATCATTCAAACACTCAGTCGCACTTTGCTTGAAGAAGTGAAGCTGGATGGCAAGCGCGTGACAAGTGTTGATTGGGCTTCGTATCCCATTCTCACATTCCCGCTTGTGCCAGAGCTGAAAATTGAATTGATTGATCGCCCCAATGAGCCACCTATGGGTGCTGGTGAGGCCGCCACTGCGCCTGTGTCAGCGGCGCTTGCCAATGCGATCTTTGATGCAACGGGTGTGCGCATGCGTAGCGTGCCGTTTACACCACAGCGCTTGAAAGCAGCTCTATTGGAGTCTAAAACCTCTACAGGCTAGAGGATGAACAATGACGACCATTTATGATTTTGCCGCCAAATCGCTCAACGGCGAAGATGTTTCGCTGGACCAATTTCGTGGCAAGGTCGTGCTGGTTGTCAATACGGCGAGCAAATGTGGGTTCACATCGCAGTACAAGGATTTGCAAGCCTTGTATGAAGAGCTCGGCCCGTGCGGTTTTGTGGTGCTGGGTTTTCCCTGCAATCAATTTGGCCAGCAGGAGCCGGGCGACGCGGTCGAGATTCAGACCTTCTGTTCGCTAAATTACGACGTCACATTTCCGATGTTTGCCAAAGTAGATGTGAATGGCGACGATGCGCATCCGCTCTTTCAATATTTGAAAAAGGGAAAGCCCGGCCTGGCTGGGTTGGAATCCATCAAATGGAATTTCACGAAGTTTTTGATTGATCGCAATGGTGCTGTGGTTGATCGCTTTGCGCCCATGACAAAACCGCTGGACCTGAAGTCTGATATTGAGAAATTATTGGCTTAAGAGCGAAACATAAAATACACCGCGCCCAATAAGCACAGGCCCGCCCAGACGAAATCCAATTTGAATGGGCTGTCCATGTAGAACATGGCGAAGGGCATGAAGACCAAGAGGGTGATGACCTCTTGCATGATTTTCAATTGCGGCAGTGTGAAATAGGTAAAGCCAATGCGATTGGCCGGCACTTGCAGCATATATTCAAACAGTGCGATGCCCCAGCTGGCCAGTGCTGCAATCCACCAAGCCTTATCGGACAAATTGCGCAGATGCGCATACCACGCGAAAGTCATGAAGACGTTCGACAGAATAAGTAGACCGATGAAGGAAAACGGTCCTAGCAGTGATTGAAACATAGCGGGGCCTGTTGTGCAGATGCGCTACAGCTAGCCGATTGGACGGTGCGGCGCAATCACGCTCTATTTAATGCGCGTCCAGTCGCGTGTGCGACAGATGATGCCGCCAAGTACGCAGCCGCCCGTTGTCATATGATCGCCATCGACTTTCATCTCGACGGAAAACTCTAAATTGCGTTTTGGGTTGGACCCGCGGCCCGACCACGAACCCGCCGCCACAGGCTTCAAGTTCATGACGACATAATCGCCGACAGTCTCGTCGCCGTCTGGTCTGGTCCATGTGTTGGTCATACAAAGCGCTGTGCCGCAAGGGGCCACCACAACCTTCACCGCGCCATCACCGCGCGCCCACGCGCCCTTGGCGGCGTCTTGCGCGTTGGCCGTGGTGTGGAACATGAGTGATAGGCAAAGGATGATGAAGAGGCGCATGGCATGTCCGGTATGTCTATTCAGTCTACGTTGCCATGTTGCATTTGGATTTCTTAGGGGCGAACGGCGGGTGTCTCGACGTCCATTCCCTTGGCGCGGTCTGCCAGGAATAACTCCAACTCAATAAATTCAAGCGAGCCGTAAGAGAAGGGCTCGGCGCGCACACCACTCATGCAATTGCGAAAGCGTCGCTGCAGCGAGCCAACTTGCTGCCATTCAAGACGATAGATTGGATAGCCCGTCGCATGCGCTTGCGGGATCGGCGCGGAGCCCAAATGCTTGCCCGCCTGTTCGTCGTGGCATTGCGCGCAAGAAAAATTAAGCTGGCCCATGCGCGTCTGCCAAAGCGCTTTGCCGCGCTCTTTTGATGGTGCAAGGCGTGCATCATCGGGCGGGTTCATCGGCATGCCACGCGATTGTAGGCCGATAAACGTGGTCAGCGCCAGCAGGTCTTGGCTCTCATAGGCGAAGGGTTTTGCGTGTTGGCGCTCGACACGACATTGATTGATGCGGCCAGCCAGATCGATTGGGCGCTGTGTTGTTTGATCATATGC
>CAIUDK010000187.1 GCA_903897875.1 uncultured Hyphomicrobiales bacterium | reverse complement strand
GCACCTCGCAAGTGCCCATTTTGATGCTGACCGCACGCTCCGAATTTGCCGACCGTGTGCGCGGGCTTGAGGCTGGTGCGGATGATTATTTGTCCAAGCCGTTTGAGCCTAAGGAATTGTCGCTACGCATTGCGTCCATTTTGCGCCGCGCTGCACCGCCACCAGTTGATGTGCCGGTGTTGAGCCATGTGCGCTTTGGCGAGTTTGTGTTTGACATTGAACGGGGCGAATTGAAGCGCGGTGATGAGCTGATCAAACTCACGGATCGCGAACGGGGCATGTTGCGCTTGTTGGCGCGTGCGCCCGGGGAGCCTGTGTCGCGCGATGCGCTAGCTGGTGTGCCGCCCGGTGGGCAGGCGAGTGCCAGCAATGAGCGCACGATTGATGTGCAGATCAATCGTCTGCGTCGTAAGATCGAACAGGATTCAGCCAATCCTGCCTATTTACAGACAGCGCGTGGCGCGGGCTATCGTCTTGTGGTGGACCGCTGATGAGTGAAAATATCTCGGGCCCGCCAACCCCTTTGTTTAGCGCGTATTTTACGCGCTCGCGCACGGCATGGCGCAGGTTTGCGCATGATATGGCCGAGTGGATGCCCAAGGGGCTTTATGCGCGCTCCTTGCTGATTGTTATTTTGCCGATGGTGTTGCTGCAATCAGCCATCGTTTATTTCTTTATGGAACGCCATTGGCAGTTGGTGACGTTTCGTCTGTCTGCCGCGGTGGTGCAAGATATTGCGGCCGTTGTTGATCTCAATCAGACAATGACGGATCGCAGCGAATTTCCGCGTCTGCAAAAAGTAGTCTCCGAGCGCATGGGGCTCGATGTGCAGATTTTGGCAAAAGATCAATTGCCAGCCGCTCTGCCAAAGCCCTTCTTCTCGCTGCTCGATGTGGCCTTGTCGCGCGAATTGCAGCGCCAGATTGCCCGCCCGTTTTGGATTGATACGGTGGGGCGCTCAAACTTCGTTGAGATCCGCATCGCATTGGATGATTCTGTGCTGCGCGTGGTGGCGCATCGCAATGCGGCCTATGCGTCCAATTCGCATATTTTCATCATGTGGATGTTGGGCACGTCGCTGGTGCTGATTGGTGTGGCGGTGGCGTTTTTGCGCAATCAGATCCGACCGATTTTGCGTCTGGCCGAAGCGGCCGAAAATTTTGGTAAGGGCCGCGAATTGGATTTCCGCCCCCATGGTGCGCGCGAAGTGCGCCAAGCTGGCTATGCGTTCTTTGAGATGAAACGACGCATTGAGCGCGCGATGGAACAGCGCACCACAATGCTCAATGGTGTGAGCCATGATCTGCGCACGATTTTGACGCGCTTCAAATTGTCTTTGGCCTTGATGGAAGAAGGGCCAGAGCTTGAGGCCATTCAAAAAGACGTGGAAGAAATGCAGCGCATGTTGGAAGCCTATTTGGCTTTTGCGCGTGGCGATGGTGGCGAGGCGTCTGCGCCTACCGACATTGGTGGTCTGCTGGAAGAATTAAAAGCCGATGCCGAACGCCACGGCCACGATACGCGCATTGATATTGCGGGCGAGCCTGTGGTGACGGTGCGGCCCGATGCGTTCAAGCGCTGTCTGGCCAATCTGGTTGGCAATGCGCAACGCTATGGCAATCGCATTTCCATCACCGCCGAGCGTGATCATCGCTTCTTGATGGTGCATGTGGATGATGATGGTCCCGGCATCGCGCCCGAAAATCGCGAAGAGGTGTTTCGTCCATTTTTCCGTCTTGATGAATCACGCAATCAAGACGAGGGCGGCACGGGATTGGGGCTGGCGATTGCGCGCGATATTGCGCGCTCGCATGGTGGTGACGTGATGCTGGGCGACAGCCCGCTGGGCGGTTTGCGCGCCAGCGTGCGTGTGCCAGTTTAGCTTAAACTTGCGGCGCTGTGTCGCGATCATCATCACCCCAGCGTGGGCGGGTGCGATGGCTCTCGCGTTTGGGCGGTGACAGAATGGCGCGCGCCAAAGCCCGCAAAGGCGAGGTGAGGCGGTTCATATCTTCCAAACGCTTGACCCATGAGCCGCCGCTTTTCAGCATACGATCAAGCGCTGCCATGGTGCGCGCAAGGCCGGGATCTTCATCGGCAAACCAGACATCAAGAACGCGGGTCCAAGCGAGTGCCAAGCCTTGCAGTTTGAGCGTGCCCATCGGGCCTTCGCTATCAAGGCGCGCGGCCTCCAGCATAAAGCGCATGGAATTGATGACCTGAGAATTGAGGGCCGCAGCGGCCAAAGGCTCACGCTTGGCCCATTCGACCACGCCTTTGAGGCCATCGCGATAGGGCGTCATAGCATCGAGGCGGCGCATGAGAACGTCAAACAAACGCTCCTTGTCGCTCTCTTCATCGAGATCGCTTGAGATGCCATCCAGAACCACTTTGTCGATGCGACGGCTAAAGCCACCCAGCACCGCACCCTTGGACGGGTAGAGCTCACGAAATTGCGAAAGGCTCACGCCAGCGCGCGCAGCAACGTCTGCAATTGTAATCTCCTCAAACGGGCGCTCGGCCGCCAAAGACATCAGCGCATCAATAATGCGATCTTTGGGGCTGGCAGACAGGTCTGGCATGACGGAGGCTGGATCAATGACCATGATGAAAATCCTTTCAGCCTTTATCTAAGCCTGTTTGGCTGTGCGCCAAGGGGCTATTAGGCTCGCTTCAAGGAGTTTACGCGCAAAAACGGATTTTGGCTCATAATGAGTTGGATAAACTCAGAGCTTAATCACCCCGACAATTCGCCAGCTCTGCGTGCAGCAGCTGCGATGGCGCGTTCCATCAGGGGTGCGAGGCCGTTTGATGCCATCAACACCTCAAGCGCTGCGGCTGTGGTGCCGCCCGGTGAGGTGACGTTTTTACGTAATTGCGCGGCCTCGGTCTGGCCATCGCGGAACAAGAGTTCGCCTGAGCCCTCAACTGTGGCGCGCGCTAAGCGCATGGCGATGTCGTCTGGCAGGCCAGCGGCTTGGCCCGCCTTTGCCAGACATTCGACTAGGTAGAACACATAGGCTGGGCCGGAGCCTGACACGGCGGTCACGGCATCAATCAGATTTTCATCCGCAAGCCATTCCACTTGGCCCACACCGGCCAGCAGCGCGTGCGCCATAGCGCGTTGCTCGGTGCTGACGGCTGCATTGGCAAAGGCACCGGTGATGCCACGCCCAACGCTGGCTGGCGTGTTGGGCATAGCGCGCACGATGGGCTGCGTGGGCGCATCTGTGACACGCGCGCTGATGTTGGCGATGGTCTTGCCCGCCATGATCGAGAGCACGAGCGTGTGTGGCCCCACCAAAGCTTTGAGCGCGCTGGCGGCTTCATCAAGCATTTGTGGCTTGATGGCGAGGACGAGCGCTTGGGGCGCTGCAACGGCATCGGTTGGATTGAGGCGCACATGATGTTTTGCGCAGAGCGCGATCATTTGCGGGGCAGGATGAGGATCGATGGCTGTGATGCGCGCGCCTTCAAGGCCAAGTGCCAGCCAACCTTCGAGCAGAGCACCGCCCATCTTTCCTGCACCAACAAGCACAAGGGAGGAGGGCAGGTGGCTCATATTACGCCTCACCGACTGTTTCGAACATGGCTGCATCCATCGCTTCTTGCGCGGTTTTGCCGGACCATAAAACGAATTGGAAACATTGATAATAACGCTCGCAGGCCGCGATGGCTGCTTGCAGCGCTGCCTCGCATTGGCTGCGGCTTGGCGCTGTGCCACCGGCCAAAATGATCGAATGGCGGAACAAGATCACTTTCTCTTGCTCCCAATGACCAAAGTGGCCAATCCAGAGCTGAGCATTGATGAGTGTGATGAGTTTTTGCAATTCGCCACGATTGCGTTCAGCCACGCGCAAGTCGAACGCGCAGCCTAGATGCAAGGCTTCCACATCAGCGAGCCACGTGAAGGCGACGTGATAATCCGTCCAGCCACCGCCAACGGTGATGGAAATTTCGTCATCGTCTTCCCGATCAAAGGACCAGGCATTTCCGGCCGCAATTTGCTCCACAACATCCACTGGATGTTCGGTGCGGGCTATGCGGCTGTGTGTCACGGGCATTCATGATCTCAAAGTGGTGGGGTGGTACGCGTGGAACTCGGCGATTGAACTGCTACTCAGTCAAAGAAACGCCGGATGCGACGCGACTCAACCTGCACGCACGCTCGTGGATTCGCGTGGCCGCGTAAATGGTTGCTGGAAGTGTGTCCACAAGGGATGTGAGATGAGGCCGTAAAATGCAGAGCGTTGAACGGCTCAATGCATCGTGTTGTGTCCCGTCTATCCCGGCTCAAAGCCGGGATGACATGGGTGGTTCGTTGTTGGCTCTCAATTGAGAGCCAGAGTAGCGCGATCTATTTCGCGTTGAGCTTTGTTTCTAGCTCGGCAATACGTGCGGCCAGTCTGTCGTTTTCGTCGCGGGCCATTGCGGCCATGTCGCGCACGGCTTCAAATTCTTCGCGTGTCACAACGTCCATGGTCGAGAGCAGGCGCTCGAGCTGGGTTTTGACCACTGTCTCAATCTCGCGCCGCACGCCGCCTGCCATACCAGCGGCATCGTTCATAAGTTTGGCGAGGTCTTCAAAAATGGGGCCGCGTGTCATCTGGATCTCCAGCTGCGAAAGAAAGGCTTAACTGAGCCCCTGATGTGGGCCGGTTCGGGCTTTGGCGCAAGGGGCTTGTTGAGAGGCTTATTGAGAGGCTAATGCGGGAGAGGTGGTTGGCTTGACGCCCTGCGGGTGCGGGCTAAGAGATAATTGGTTGAATTCTCTAACTGCGATTCGCCTCATGCCGGTGTTTGCCATTCCCTATCCGGTGATTGATCCGGTCCTCATTGCGCTGGGGCCGTTGCAGATCCGCTGGTATGCGCTGGCCTATATATTTGGCCTGTTGCTGGGCTGGGCCTATGCGCGCGCTCTGGTGGCGCGTGATGCGCTCTGGGGCGGTCAGGCGCGGCCTGATGCGGTCTCGCTAGATGATTTGTTGGTCTATGTGGCGTTGGGCGTCGTCTTGGGCGGGCGCCTTGGCTATGTGCTGTTCTACAATTTTGATTTCTTTCTCGACAATCCCGGCGAGATTATTGCCGTCTGGCATGGCGGCATGTCGTTTCATGGCGGCTTGGTGGGCGCGGCCTTGGCTGGAGTGTTCTTTGCCAAGCGCACGCAGGTGCCTGTCTCGTCCGTGTCAGACCTTTGCTGCGCCGTGGTGCCAATTGGTTTGTTTTTGGGCCGGATCGCCAATTTCATCAAACCAGAATTATGGGGCCGCCCGACTGATGTGGCTTGGGCGATGGTGTTTCCCGGCGCTGGGCCTTTCGCGCGCCATCCCAGCCAGCTTTATGAAGCCGGGCTTGAAGGGGCGACGCTGTTTGCTCTGCTGTGGCTGATGGTGCGATTGGGCGCACTGCGTCGGCCTTGGTTGGTGACGGGTGTGTTTTGCATCGGCTATGGCGTGGCGCGCATCATCTGCGAATTTTTCCGCGAGCCCGATCCGCAATTGGGTTTTCTGTTTGGTGGTGCGACAATGGGCATGTTGCTCTCGGTGCCACTGATTTTGATCGGTGTTGGCTGCCTTTGGTTGGCGATCAAACGAGAGGCTGAAGCGTTTTGAGTCAGTTAGGAAAACACATTCGCCAGATGATCGCCACCGATGGTCCCATCACGGTTGAACATTTTATGGCGTTGGCTTTGTCTCACCCCAAGTTGGGGTATTACATGACGCGCGATCCGTTTGGCGCGGGCGGCGATTTTACGACGGCGCCTGAAATCAGCCAGATGTTTGGTGAATTGATCGGCGTGTGGACGGCAGAAATTTGGGCGGCTTTGGGCGGTCCTGCGATTTTGAATCTCGTGGAATTGGGGCCCGGCCGCGGCACAATGATGTGTGATGCTTTGCGCGCTGCGCGCGTGTCGCCGCGCTTTCAATCATCGCTGAGTGTGCGCATGGTTGAGACGTCCCCAGCCTTGAATGAATTGCAGCGCTC
>CAIUDK010000186.1 GCA_903897875.1 uncultured Hyphomicrobiales bacterium | reverse complement strand
GCCCTTTGGTGGCAGCGGTTATTAGTGCTGGTCTTGACATTAAGGCTGGGTCTGATGCGTTCGCAGTATTGATGCGCGGACATTGGTTGGCGATGGCCGCTGGCGTTGCGATTGTGGCACCGTTGATTGTGTCATTCCCATCCGTATCGCCGTTTCAACTGGCAGACACATGGCGGTCGTTTTGGCTCGGCCTTGAACTGGTTGCGATGTTGGCTACCGCTGCCCTCGTTGCTTATGTGATTTTTCTGTCTGATATCGGTTTGCCTTTAACAAGTCTTGCAGCGCCTGTGTTGGTGTGGGCAGCCTTGCGGTTTGGCATGATTGGCGTAGCGGGTGCTGTGCTTGCGATCTCTGCCTTTGGCGAATTTGCGACACGTTTGGGGCTTGGGCCGTTCTGGCTTTTGGCACCAGACGCTCCCATTGCGCGGCTGCATATCTATCTGTTGCTTTGGGCGCTCAGTGATTATGCAATGGCCGTTGGATATTTTGGGCGCTCGAAATTTTCGAGCGAGCTTGAGCGCCTGCATCAAAAAACTGAAGTCGATAATGCAGTGATGGAGGCGGTCTATAGCGCTAGCTTTAATCTAGCCGCTATTGGAAAGATGGAAGTGGACCTCGTCACGCATCGGTTCTTGCGGGCTAATGATTATTTTTGCCGCATGCTGGGCTATACCGAAGCGGAGCTTCAACACCTCACCGTTTTTGATGTGACGCATCCCCACGACCGATTGCGCTCAGGCGCGTTGATTGCGGAATTATCCGAGGGTCGCTGTGGCGCGTTCGATATTGAGAAGCGCTATATTTGCAAAGATGGCAGTATTATCTGGGGCCGCACGAGTGCAGCTATCTATCGTGATCCAGAAACGGGTCGGCCATTGCGTGCGCTCTGTGTGTCTGAGGATGTCACCGCACGTCGGCAGACGGAAGATGTGTTGCGCAGACAAAATACGCAATTGGGTGAGCTTACGGCGGCGATTGATCTGGCCCCTGTCATGATGCGCACGCTTGAGGGGCGCATTACACATTGGAGTCATGGGCTTGAGATGGTCTATGGCTATAAGGCTGAGGAGGCGATTGGGCAGCTTTGGACCGACCTGTTGCAAACGGAAATGCGGCAGTCGATTGAGTGCATTATGAAGACGGTTATGACGCAGGGGTCATGGCGCGGTGAGATGGTGCACCATCATAAAACTGGTGAGCGTATTGAAGTCACCAGCCTGTGGATGTTGTATCGCGATGCGCAAACCGGGTTGCCAACCTCGATCATCGAAGCCAATAGCGATATTTCAGAATTGCAGCGTGCACGCGCGCAAATTGAGTTGGACAATCAAGAATTGGAGCGACGTGTCGCTGCACGTACCCAAGCGTTGACGGATCTTGCGCTGGAACTGAAGGCGGAAATTCGGCGGCGTGAAGAGACGCAGGTGGCGCTGTTGCAGGCGCAAAAGTTGGAAGCCTTGGGCCAGCTGACAGGTGGCGTGGCGCATGATTTTAACAATGTGTTGGCTGGTATTTCAGGAGCGTTTCGTATTCTGGCTCGACGCATCAATGATCCTGAGCAATTGGATTACATTTCGCATGGCCAACGTTCGGTGGATAGGGCCGCTAATCTGGTGCGGCAGTTGTTGAATTTTTCTCGCAAGCAAGAACTCATGCCGCGCATGATTGATACGCGTGCTTTGTTGGAAGATGTGCGCGTGCTTGT
>CAIUDK010000185.1 GCA_903897875.1 uncultured Hyphomicrobiales bacterium | reverse complement strand
CGATTTGGGGTTATCCCGCGCAACCACAAACCAAATTGCTCGGCTTGAATCGACTGAAAATGACCGAGGCGAGCAGATTTTCTGGAATGCTTGTTTTGCCAATCTGGTGTTTGGAACGATTGGCGCAATGGTATTTTACTTTGGGTTCTATGCGCTTGAGCCTTGGCTTAATATCTCCGACGCTACGAAGTCCGAGCTCGTGCCATCCATTGCTTTGCTAGCTGCGGCTATTCCTCTTGGCACAGTGAGTGGTGTTCTGGTTGGCGCTCTTGAGGGCAAGGAGAAATTTCTCTTGGTCAATGCGTTTCAGTCTGCGGGCTCAATATTATCGCAGATTGGTCCGTTGTTAGCCGGCCTATATATCAGCACGTCATTGTTCACGCTCATCTGTGCGGCGATATGGGCGCGCCTGCTGCTGTCATGTTTAATGATGGTCTGGGTTGTCCGTTGTCTACCATTGCGCGGCCGCGTTCATGTCAGCTCCAATCAACTTAAGGATCTTTTCAATTATGGTGGCTGGATTGGTCTGACAAATCTTGTTAGCTCCTTGCTGCATAATATCGATCAATTGTTGATTGGCTGGCTATTGGGGGCGCGCGCTGTCACCCAATACACAATTCCATTCAGTCTTGTTTGCAAAGCGCTGATTTTACCATTGGCTGCTTGCCGGGCATTATTCCCAATGTTGTCACGCTCAACAGATGAAGAAGCCGTGCGTGTTGCGCGCGAAAGCGTCAGGCTCGTGGGCGTGTTGATGACATGCATCTGTGTTGCGATCTTACTCTTTTCAAAATTCTTTTTTTCCGTCTGGATCAATCCTGAATTTGCAAAAGACGCATCTCCAATTGCGAATATTCTGGTGCTTGGCGTTTGGGCGAACGGGCTGGCTGTCATTCCCTATACAACCTTGCAAGGGCAGGGACGGCCAAAAATTGTTGCCCGTTTTCACCTACTGGAATTCTTTCCTTATGTTGGGTTGCTATGCTTCATGGTGAATATATTTGGATTGATGGGAGCAGCTTTCGCTTGGTCCATCAGAGCAATTATCGATGCGTGGTTGCTCTTTCACACCGCCAAATTATTGGCTGAACTCCGGCGGCTGACGATGCCGACGGTCTTATTATTCGTTGTCTCTTGGAGTGCCGTTGAATATCTCCCGCCGACATTATGGTTGCAATTATTGGGGAGCGGGCTTTGCCTGCTTGCGATGATTGGGTGGGCCACACTGACAATTCCAGAGCTCAAGCGATATCTCAGCACGCTCAGCCATAAGAAAAAAATGGCTGATTAATGTTTTTCGATCTGGTTAGTGAGCCCGTCTTGCCGATGTCTTCATTCGCGATAATTTCATAAATAGACGCCGAGTGGGGACATCCATCAGAGTGAATGCGGGATTTGGTTGGGAGCTTTCTCGAGGTTAGCTTCGGTGGCTTTGAGTTCGAGAATTTGTGTTTGTCCCGTATCAACACGCTGATCGATCGCATTCAGAAATGCCTGCGATTCAAGTGTGAAGAACTTTCTTGCGAAGAATGCATATGGTGTATGAACGAAAGCGGCCTGAACCTCTGCCATAGATTTAATCATACCAACTGTGAGAAAATGAAGGTTGGAATAAAAATAGGGGCCTCCTAAGCTCAAGACACTTTCATCAAACGGTTCAATTGGCGTTGTTGTTTTTGAGAACGGAGAGTTATGTACAAGGGTATGAAAGTAAATTTCATCTGGTGCGAACGAGAATTCGAACAT
>CAIUDK010000184.1 GCA_903897875.1 uncultured Hyphomicrobiales bacterium | reverse complement strand
TGTCTAAGCCTGTTATTTGGATTTATGACCGTGGGATTGATTGGATTCGGCGGCATCGCCAATGCGCTGTTTCACGTAGTCGTCGATAAGAAGAAATGGCTCACTGCTGAAGAATACACGCAGACCTTTGGACTAGCGCAAATTTTACCCGGTGCTGCACCTATCAACACTTCGATTATTATCGCGGACCGTTTTCAAGGTTTTCCGGGCGTTATTTCGGCGGTGGGGGGGCTGTTGTGTTTGCCTCTGATGATCTTAATTTTGCTAGCGCTTTTGTATGACCATTTTGCGGATGTTCCAGAGGTGCATTATGGCGTGCTTGCCTCTGTTGCCGCTGCAGCTGGATTGAGTTTAGGGACAGCATTGAAAGCTTCCTTTCGTGTCCTCAACAGCGCTCCCAAGCTCATGATTGCGGTTGCATCTTTCTTAGCCATTGGAATTTTTCGATTTCCAATGATACCTGCGATGATTGCTTTAATTTTTGTCGCAGTCTGGGTTGATTATATCGGGAGGTCAAAATGAATTTAGCGGGCCTCATTTCACTGGCGATATCTTTCTCGACGACCGCCTTAGTTTCCTTTGGCGGAATTCTAGTGATGTTTCCGGAAATCCATCGGCAATCCGTTGAGATCTTTCACTGGGCGGACGACGCACAATTTGCTAGCGCATTTGCTGTTTCTCAAATGGCTCCCGGTCCTAACATTATGTTGATGAGCCTGATTGGCTGGCGGGCTTTTGGACTATCAGGATTGTTAGTGGCCACTCTAGCCATTATCACGCCTCCAGGTGTCCTTGCCGTCGTTATTGCGCGAATGGACAAGCGATTTTCAACGTCAAAATATTTTCAAATCGTCAAGACGGCTCTTCCGCCTATCGTTGTTGGGCTGATGATGGCGAGCGGTTTCATTACAGCGAAAATTGCCGTTGATGGGTTTGTGGGTTTGGTTATTCTGGCCGGAGTCGCGACATTTGTCGCTTTGACGAAGCTGAATCCCTTAATATCTATTGTTGCGGCGATTGGTGTCGGTGTCACAGCAGGGCATTTCGGATATATGCACTGACTTTTGCAAACCATAGGACGACGCTTTTCAATAAAATCATCGCAGCGGATTATGGTTTGCTGCGATGAAAAAATATCTAAAAGACAGCACTCTCAGTCGCCTCGCGCCATTTGCGGTCTTGGATCATTAAGCCAAGGATAATTTGAAAAATATTTCGTTTCGAAATCCTTGATGTCCTGCTTGCGCGTGAGCGTTTCACCTACAGCATCAACCCCCAACATAACCGAGTTTCTAAACCGCTCGCTGATTGTCAGAGGAATGTCGAATTTTGCGCTGTCTGACGTTAGACGACAATGTTCGACGTCCACAGTGATCTGGTTTTGGTTTGCATTTGAAATCGCTGAGACGAGGGCTGCAATTTGCTCTGGAGTGAGGGATAGAGCGAGCAGGCCATTGTTGATCACTTTGAGTCGTCAGCTCCATTTTTTGCCAGCGACGGGATGAGGCGTCGCAGATAACGGCCAGTCACCTCCCGGAAATGGGGACTGTGCAGACATATGCCGCCGATTAAACCGACAACGCTCCCCAAGATGGTATCAACAAAGCGCGTTTGAATGAGCTCAGTCGAGGAGCCGTGGCTGAGACTTGCCGCTTCCGACAGCAAAATGGTCAGCGGTGTGATGAAGATCACCGCCATGCCGTAGTGGCGCACGATCATAGTTTCGATGATGAAGGTTAAGGCTGTGACCATCAAAAAGATGGACCATCTGTCGATGGGCAGCAGGAGCAATCCCCATGACAGCAGAAGGCCAATGGCGGTGCCCCCCACGCGGTGGATCTGTCGGTTCCAAACAGCGCGCAAGGACATGCCCTGAATGACTGCGAGGCAGCTGATGGGCACCCAATAGGGGCGAGGTAGGCTCAGTGTCTGCGCCAAGGCCAGAGAGATGCCCACCGCCGCGCCGATGATCAGCGGCTCAAACACCAAATAGTCAAAGCTATGTTTGGACTGCGGCGCTGGCGGCAGTGGAGTTCTGAGCTGCAGAATGTGAACGCTGTAGAGGAGGGCTATGAGCCCGGCGAGCTGGCAGCCCATCATCAGTAATCCGACGTAAAGCGGCACCTGCAAAATATTGACGTGCGAATAGGCTCCAATTGATGCGGCCATAATGAAGAATAGGCTGCTGGGCGGACCAATCCGGTAGAAGCGGCAGACCATCGTCACGAGCACGGTGATGAGCGTGAGGATCGGTACCATGAGGAATGGGAGCAGCTGGCTCATAAGACCAAGCGTGTAACAGGCGGACATGCCAAACGCGCAGGCCATAAGAGTGACCATGCGATGATGCAGAGACGTTCTGGGCAGATAGAGAAAAACCATGCCGCCCAGAGACGAGACCAGCCCATAATCTAGGTGTTCAAAATAGGCGCCGATGGCAATGGGGAGACCTGCAGACAGCGCTGCGGCAAATGGCATCTGCCAAGGGCGATCACTTTGATGGATTGTTGCCAGCTGGGCAAATTCTGAACGGATGAAGGCCCTGAAAGCGATCACGCGTGTCGATAGCTTGGACTCAGTCATTTTTCTAACCAAAACGCATTTGCAAATTATACATCCGCAAGATTATAGGCCGATTCTTCAATGAGCGAGATATTGCAATTGTAACAAGCTTGCAGACTATCCAGCTTGCGTGGAATTTTATAGCTCCCTGAAATGGCGCTTGGTCCGCATGAGCCGAGCCCCAGCCTTTGCTGCCACTAGCGAGCCATAATCAGTATCTCGCCAGAATGAACTCTATCATTTATATAGAGTAGTGGATTGAGTTGCGGGGCGCATTGTGCTGACAAATAAGGGCAAATATGGCCTTAAGGCCATGATCTATTTGGCAGGTCAGGAGCCTGGGAAACCGGCGCTGGTTGCCAATATCGCTAACCTCAATAATATCCCGAAGAAATTTTTGGACGCCATCCTCGCTGAATTGCGGAATGCTGGCCTTGTTCAATCCAAGAAGGGCAAAGGCGGCGGCTATAGTCTCGCG
>CAIUDK010000183.1 GCA_903897875.1 uncultured Hyphomicrobiales bacterium | reverse complement strand
TGCTCCAAAATGAGGCTCTCTTGTGATATATGAAGCCTATCAATCATTTAGCGATGTGTCGTCACCCGTGCGCACCTTTGCAACCAACTTTGGAGACCACTTAAAGTTGTGGGATCCGAGTTCAAACAGCACAAGTTTTCATCGCCTAAGCGCATATTATGAGCTGATTGCGCTTTCAGGATACACGCATACGCGTCCTGATTACGGCATCAACTACATTAAGGGCAAAGATGGAGACATCCCCATCACCGAAACTTTGGTGCATGAAGGGACCTTCTGCGATCTTTTGAAATTTTCAAAGACCGACAGCCCACCCCTGCCAAAGATCCTCTTGATTGCGCCAATGTCGGGCCATTTTGCCACGCTCTTGCGCGGCACAATTCGCACGTTGCTGCAAGACTATGAAGTCCATGTGACCGATTGGCGCAATATCCGCGACATTCCACTTGATGCTGGCGTGTTCGGCCTCGACGAGTTTGTCGAGCATATCATGACCTATATTCGGATGATCGGCCCCGCCACCCATGTTGTGGCCGTCTGCCAACCAACCGTGCCTGCTCTCGCCGCCGTGGCGCTGATGGCTGAGGATAAAGACCCGATGCAGCCTGCCAGCCTCACCTTGATGGCTGGCCCCGTGGATACGCGCGTCTCCCCCACCAAGGTCAATGATTTGGCCAATGAACATCCCATTGAATGGTTTCGCGACAATTTGATTGGCGTTATTCCTCAGCGTCTGGGTGGCGCTGGGCGCAAAGTCTATCCGGGCTTTTTGCAGCTGACCGCATTCATGAGCATGAATACGCAACGCCACGCCAAATCCTTTGCCGATCTGTTCAAATATCGCGTGGAAGGCGAATTTGATAAGGCCGATGCCATCAAGCATTTCTATGAGGAATATTTCGCCATCATGGATTTGAGCGCCGATTTCTATTTGGAGACAATCGACGTCGTGTTTCAAAAGGCTTCGCTTGCCGCTGGCACAATGACCTATAAAAACCGCCTTGTTGATCCAAGTGCCATCAAGAAAACCTTTTTGCTGACGGTGGAAGGCGAAAAGGACGACATCTGCGCTGTGGGCCAAACGCTCGCCGCTCAAGACCTGTGCAGTGGACTGCGCCCCTATATGAAAACGCATCATATGCAGCCCGGCGTTGGGCATTATGGCGTCTTCAACGGGCGCAAATGGGACAACCAGATCTATCCAATCGTGCGAAACCATATTCAAGCCAGCCTATAAAGGCGGCGCTATGCATCTTCTCCCCGGCTCGTCCGTTTACGAGCCGGGGATTGATGCAAAGGAATATGACGATGGAACGATTGCTCCACGAAAAAGCAAAGCTGCTCGTCTGCGATGGTCAAAAGGCTTTGTTCATTCAAAATGACGGCTGGCCCGGACAGCCCATCTTCAAAGTCGTGCATGAAATGCATTGGGATGAATCGCAGCACACTGCTGACCTTGGCACCGACAAGCCGGGCCGTGTGCGGTCCATGCTGGGCGGCCCCATCAGCTCGATAGAACCCGCCGATTGGCACGCCGAAGAAGAAGACGCGTTTGTTAAAAAAGCACTGCAGGAATTCACCAAGCTTTGCGAGAAAGACAAAACACGCGAAGTGGTCTTTGTCGCGCCCCCAAAAGCCCTTGCCGTCATCCGCAAAGCCGCCAGCAAAGCGCTGATGGAGCGCGTGGTGGGCCAGCTAGACAAAGACCTCACCAAACACCCCATTTATGAGATTGAGCGCCTTGTGACACTATGAACCAAGATAGCTAAGCTACGAAATAAAGCCGTCAATTGAAATGCCTTGAGCGCAAATGTTCGCTATAAAGCAGCATGTTCTCAAGGAGTCGCCCCACATGAAGATCGCCATCCCCGACCTCATCTCAAATTCCTACTTCCCCGCTGCCGCTGCCGTCGAGCTCGGCTTCTTTAAGGAAGAAGGTCTCGACATGGAGCTGGAGCTGATCTTTCCGGTGAACAAGACGCTTGAAGTGCTGCGCGATGGCGGCATTCAATTTGTTGGCGGCTCAGCCCATAGCGTGCCCTCCGCCTTCCCAGAATGGCGCGGTGGCAAATTGCTCGCAGCGCTTGCGCAAAATACCTATTGGTTTTTGGTGTTGCGCAAGGACCTAGGCGCGAAAAAGGGCGACATCAACGCCATCAAGGGCCTGACCATTGGCGCGGCTCCGCTCGTCGAACTTGGCCTGCGTCGTCTGCTTGTAGATTCTGGCATCGACATCGTGCGCGACAACGTCACCATTTGCCCTGTTCCTGCGTCGTTTTTGGGCGAGACGAAAAACTTCGGCGTTGCAGCTGCAAAGGCGCTTGAGGCTGGTGCGATTGATGGCTTCTGGGCCAATGGCATGGGCGCTGAAGTCGCTGTGCGCAGCGGCGCTGGCACAATTGTCATTGATGCGCGTCGTGGCGATGGACCACCACAAGCTCTGCACTACACAATGTCGGCGCTCATCACCTCAGACGATATGATTGCGCGTGATCCTGA
>CAIUDK010000182.1 GCA_903897875.1 uncultured Hyphomicrobiales bacterium | reverse complement strand
TATGGCGACCCAACAGAATTGCATGAGCGCTTTGCCAAAACTTGCGCGCCCGTGCGCACAATGCTTGGCAAGATTAACAGCTGGCGCATGTGGGTGCTGTGTGATCGCGCGCCCATTCGTGATTGGTCAAAAGGCCGCATGACATTGCTGGGCGATGCCGCCCATCCCATGCTGCAATATTTGGCGCAAGGCGCGAATATGGCCATCGAAGACGCTGTGTGTTTGGCGCATAAGGTTGAGCTGTCAAAGGGCGATTATGCCTCGGCTTTTCTCGCCTATCAGCAAGAGCGTTATTTGCGCACTGCGCGCGTGCAACTTACCGCCCGCCTCTATGGCGAGGCCTATCATGCTGCGGGTGCAACGCGTGATTTGCGCAATGCTGTGCTGGGTGCGCGCACGCAAGAACAAGCCTTTGAATCCATGGCGTGGCTTTATGATCCACCGCCAATTGGTGAATCATAAAAATAAGAAAAAGCGCACACATAAATCTTATCCGGGGAGGATAATATGCGTAAATTATTGCCAACGCTCGCAGCCGCTGCCCTCATAGCTTGCACACTCACGCAGGCACTCGCAGAGGATCGGTTGAAAGTCGCCGTGGGACAACGTGGTGTTTTTGAAAACGCCATTTCGGAATTGGGACAAGACGCAGGCTTCTTTAAGAAGCAAGGGCTTGTGCTTGATGTGCTCTACACACAGGGCGGCGGCGAAACACAACAGGCCGTCATCTCAGGCAGCACAGATTTGGGCATCGGCGTTGGCACGCATGGTGTCATGGGCGCTTATGCCAAGGGCGCACCGGTGCGCGTGTTGGGCGCGACTATGACGGGCTCATACGAATTTTGGTATGTGCCAACCGACTCGCCAATCAAATCATTGAAGGATGGCGAGGGCAAAACCATCGCTTTCTCCACCAATGGCTCATCGACGAATATGTTTGTTCTGTCATGGATCAAACAAGCGGGCGTTGGCCTCAAAGCGGTTGCCACGGGTAGCCCCACAACAACATTCACGCAAGTGATGAGCGGCCAGATTGACATTGGCTGGACAGCGCCGCCCTTGGCGCTAGAGCCCGTTATGTCAGGCCGCACGCGCATTCTTGTGCGCGGCAGCGATTTGACCGAGTTCAAAAATCAGCCCGTGCGCTTGATTATCGCCAATGCCACAGCGCTTGCCAAAAACAAGGACGTCTATGTGCGCTATATGCGCGCCTATCACGAAACGCTCGATTGGCTCTATGCCAGCCCAGACGCTATGAAAGCCTATGCAAAATGGGCCGAAGTGAGCGAAGACATTGCGCGCAAAACGCGTGATGAATTTGTGCCAAAGGCCTCGGCTGATCCAACACGTATTTCTGGCCTTGCCGATATGATGGATGATGCTGTGAAGTTTAAGTTCCTCACCGCACCACTCACCAAGGAACAACTCGCAGAGCTGGTTCAAATTCCAGCCAAATAAATCACATAGGGAGACAAGAAAAATGGCACATACACACGACCACCACGATCACGATCATCATAGCCACGACCATCACGACCACGCACCCGCAGCCGTTGGTGCGGCTGGCGAGCCAAAGCTGCTCTTTCCCGGTCTGCAGGGATTTTACAATTGGGCGATTCCGCTCTCATGGGCCGTGGTGCGTTTTGCTGCGGGCTTTATTTTGTTCATCCACGGCATTGGCAAAATTCAGCGTGGCATGACGGCGCAAAGCGCGCAGCTTGCTAAAAGCATGCCCATCGTTGAGCCATTGGGAAATGACTTTTCCATGTTCCTCACCTTCGTGGAATTGGGCGGCGGCATTTGTATTATGCTGGGCCTATTCACACGCTTTTTTGCTGCAGCCAATGCAATTGAAATGGCTGTGCTGACCTTCGTTGTCTATTGGGGCAATGGCTTTGGCTGGCTCAACAAGGGTTATGAATTCACATTGATGTGGGGCATTTTGTTGTTTGCCATCGCATTGCGTGGCGGCGGGCCTTACTCACTCGACCGTAAGCTGGGCAAGGAACTCTAGGATTTTTGAAGTCTTAGTCTCCAAAGGTTTGCCGCCACCCCATAGCATTTGCTAGGGTGGCGGCAACGACACATAACATTCAAAGAGGACGCTCATGGCCACCGCACCTGCATCACACGCACCTGCATCAAAAGAAACTCGCCAAGCGTTTTACGACAAGCTTGCACCCAAAGATTTGTCACCACTGTGGGAAGTCCTCAAGGGCCTCATTTTGCCCACGCCAAAAAGCCAATGCGTGCCGCACGCTTGGCGCTTCAAAGACGTGCGCCCCTTGCTGATGGAAGCTGGTGGTCTGCTCACTGCTGAAGAGGCTGAGCGCCGCGTGCTTGTGATGGAAAATCCAGCCATCCCCGGACAATCAAAAATCACCAATTCTCTTTATGCCGGTATGCAGCTGATTTTGCCGGGCGAGATTGCACCGGCCCATCGCCACACCTCATCAGCCTTGCGCTTCGTGCTCGAAGGCAATGGTGGCTACACAGCTGTTGCTGGCGAAAAAACCTCGATGAACCGTGGCGATTTCATCATCACGCCAAATATGGGCTGGCACGATCACGGGCAGGAAAACAACTCGCCTGTGATTTGGATCGATGGTCTTGATCTTCACATGGTCAACTTCTTTGACGCTGGCTTCATGGATCACGCCAATGACAAGTCGCAGCTGATCTCGCGCCCCGAGGGCGATTCATCCGCGCGCTTTGGCTCTGGCATGGCGCCAATGTCGGGCGGTTCACCGTTTGGCATCACCACGCCGATCTTCAATTACACCTATGCCAAGAGCCGCCCTGCATTGATGGCAACGGCTGGCGTTGGAGCACCTGACAAGCATCTGGCTTATGCGCTGCGCTACACAAATCCGTTGACCGGTGATTGGGCACTCCCAACCATCGCCACATGGCTGACGCATCTGCCAAAGGGTTTTGAAACAGCGCCCATGCGCTCAACCGATGGTCAGGTGGTGATCGTTGTGGAAGGTGAAGTGACCTTCCAAATTGACGACAAGACGATGACGTTAGGTGAGAGCGATGTCGGTGTGATTCCAGCATGGAACACACGCCAGATGCGCGCCTCCAAAGACGCGATTGTGTTTACCTTCTCGGATCGCAGTGCACAGGAAAAGCTGGCGTTTTATCACGAAGAACGCCGCTAGAATCTGGCGCAACTTTTTTCATCTACATAAGGCCGGGCCAACGCCCGGCCTTTTCTTTTGCTCGCGGCGATCTCTATTTTTTTGCTCGCGGTGCTTTCCCTCCTCTTGCTCGCGGCGCGTGCTTTGCATTCTCAATTCTCATTGCGGAGAGTTTTAAGAGAGTGCGTCAAAATGCCACAATCATTTTTAGACCAAACAAGTTCTGATCCTGTCTCACATCTTCTGAGCAAACGGGAAAATGCAACACACAGCGCTGTGCATGTGCGCGTCCTGGCGCTTTTTGAAAACGCCGGGATTAAGCAACGTTTGGACCGGTTTTTGGCCAGATCGAACCT
>CAIUDK010000181.1 GCA_903897875.1 uncultured Hyphomicrobiales bacterium | reverse complement strand
TTTGATAAATGGTTACAAAAAAGCCCGACTCTTCGCAGAGCCGGGCTTTTTTAAAATATACTTAAAATCAGCGCCGCTTGGAGCAGCCGCATTCAGCCTATGGAGACCATGCCTCATAGTCACCGGTGGCGGATGGACGCGCCGCAGCACTCAGTGTTGATCCAGTTGGGCGATAGGCCTGCGCGGTGCCAGTCATATTGGCCAGATGCGGCAATTCCCATTCGCGCGCGGTGTAGGTTTCATCAGTCGGTGGTGTGTCGACCGTATGATGGAGCCAGCCGAACCAACCGGGAGGCACGCGGCTGGCGTCGCTCAAACCGGCATAGATGACCCAACGGCGCTCGAAGCCTAACGCGGGATCAATGGCCCCGCCCTTGGTGCGATAGAATAGATTGCCCTTATCATCGCGACCGACCAACTCGCCATGACGCCAAGTGTGGAAACGGGTGTTGATGGTCTGGCCATTCCACCATGTGAAAATCTGGGTGAGCCAAGTGGTGAGCTGGTTCATAGAACTTTCCATCATAAGACGCTGCCAAATCAATCATGGGCACGCGGCGTGACTATGGCGATGCCGATGCCGCCTGTCCAGTATCTGGTGAAGCAGAGATGTGGCTGACCACAGCTGAGAGCCAGACCTGTACCGAATCGGGACGAATCAAACCCAATACGCTCCTTGGGGCATGCCGGCGGGGCACCCCGCCCCAAATGTAATCAGGCCCCTCACACGGGGGCCAGAATGGAAACCGGCGCGGTATCGCTTGATGATAAATTGGTGCCCAAAAATGTGCCAAATATCTGACACGAAGAGCCAATTCTGGGATTGTGAAAAGGTTAAGCTAAAACTTTCTCTCGATTTTTCATGCACTTGGCGCTTAACCCCCAATTCATCCCCACTGTTCACAGGCTGCACTATATTTGGTGGTGAACGCTTATGCTGGCTACTAGGTGTTGACGAAAGCCGGAGCCTCGTCATAACGTCCGTCCACACTGACTCATGTCGTTCAGTCCCCTCACCGATCACTCGGTGGCGGTCTTTGCGACATATTTGGGACGACGACGAGCGCGGGGAAATTCGGAGAGCGCTGTGAACACAGCGGACCGAATTTTGACGAATAATTGGGGCAATTGAGGCCGAACAAACGGCCTCACGGAGGGTTAACCTCCGGATTTCAGGAATCAAAAACATGCGTATTGAGCGGCGCTACACAAAAGCCAATCAGTCACCTTATGCCGACATCGCTTTTCGCAAGGCGAAGAGCGAAATTAAGAACCCCGATGGATCCATCGTGTTCTCGCAGGACGGCATCGACGTGCCTGCGTCATGGAGCCAAGTCGCGTCCGACGTTTTGGCGCAAAAGTATTTCCGCAAAGCTGGCATTCCAGCCCATTTGAAGAAGGTTGAGGAAAACGACGTTCCTTCCTTCCTGTGGCGCTCTGTGCCTGACGACAAGAAATTGGCTGCCCTGCCTGCCAACGAGCGCTTCGTTTCAGAATCCTCAAGCACGCAAGTGTTTGATCGCCTTGCTGGAACTTGGGCCTATTGGGGTTGGAAGGGTAAGTATTTCAACACCGAAGCTGACGCGCAGACATTCTTCGACGAAATGCGCTTCATGCTTGCCAGCCAAATGGCTGCGCCAAACTCCCCACAATGGTTCAACACCGGCCTTCACTGGGCCTATGGCATTGATGGACCAAGCCAGGGCCATTTCTACGTTGACCCATTCACCGGAGAATTGGTGAAGTCTGCCTCGTCTTACGAGCATCCACAGCCACACGCCTGCTTCATTCAGGCTGTGCAGGATGATCTGGTCAACGAAGGCGGCATTATGGATCTGTGGGTGCGCGAAGCGCGCCTGTTCAAGTACGGCTCGGGCACCGGCTCTAACTTCTCACGCCTACGTGGCGAGAGCGAGAAGTTGTCGGGCGGCGGCAAGTCATCGGGTCTGATGTCCTTCCTCAAGATTGGTGATCGCGCAGCTGGCGCCATCAAGTCGGGTGGCACAACACGTCGCGCCGCCAAGATGGTGGTTGTGGACGTCGATCATCCAGATATCGAAGCCTATATCGATTGGAAGGTGAAGGAAGAAGAGAAGGTCGCAGCACTCGTGACCGGCTCGAAGATCGTCAAGAAGCACATGAAGGCCGTCATGAAGGCCTGCGTGAATTGCGAAGGCGAAGCCGACGATTGCTTCAATCCTGAAAAGAACCCTGCCCTGAAGAAGGCCATCAAACTCGCACGTCGCGATATGGTGCCAGACAATTATATCAAGCGCGTGATGCAGTTTGCGCGTCAGGGTTATAAGGAAATCGAATTCGACACCTACGACACCGATTGGGATTCCGAGGCCTATCTGACTGTGTCAGGTCAGAACTCGAACAATTCTGTTCGCGTCACTGACGAATTCTTGCGCGCTGTTGAATCTGATGGGGATTGGAATCTGATCCGCCGCATCGATGGCAAGGTTCACAAGACTCTCAGCGCCAGCGCTTTGTGGGACAAGATTGGCTATTCGGCTTGGTCGTCTGCTGATCCCGGCCTGCAATATCATACAACGATCAATGATTGGCACACCTGCCCTGCGGCTGGCCCGATCATCGCGTCGAACCCATGCTCGGAATATATGTTCCTTGATGACACGGCGTGCAATCTTGCATCGCTGAACTTGCTGCAATTCCACGATACGGAAACCGGCCAGTTCAAGATCGATTCCTACGAGCATGCTGTTCGCTTGTGGACGCTCGTTCTCGAAATCTCCGTGATGATGGCGCAGTTCCCATCCAAGGAAATTGCAGAGCGCTCTTATGAGTACCGTACACTCGGCCTTGGCTACGCCAACGTCGGCGGTCTGTTGATGTCATGCGGCATTGGCTATGATTCTGACGAGGGCCGCGCCATCACTGGCGCACTCACAGCCATCATGACCGGTGTTTGCTACGCAACATCTGCTGAGATCGCATCCGAATTGGGCGCCTTCCCCGGCTACAAGCCAAATGCCGATCACATGCTGCGCGTCATGCGCAATCATCGTCGCGCAGCCTATGGCGAGACACAGGGTTATGAAGCTCTGTCGATCAATCCAGTGGCACTCGATCATGCCTCCATCAAAGACACGCGCCTCAGCGATCATGCTCGTAAGGCATGGGATCTGGCCGTAAAGCTTGGTGAGAAGCACGGTTACCGCAATGCGCAGGTGTCGGTTGTGGCCCCGACTGGAACAATCGGTCTTGTGATGGATTGCGACACAACCGGCATTGAGCCTGACTTCGCGCTTGTGAAGTTTAAGAAGCTTGCAGGTGGTGGTTACTTCAAGATCATCAACCGCGCTGTGCCAGAAGCTTTGCGCGTGCTGGGCTATCGTCCATCCGAGATCGCTGAAATCGAAGCCTTCGCTGTGGGTCATGGCTCATTGCGCCAAGCTCCGGGCATCAACCAGACCACATTGCGCGCACGCGGTTTCTCTGACGAGAAGCTTGAAGCACTGGAGAAGACACTCGCCAGCGCCTTCGACATCAAGTTCGTGTTCAACAAATGGTCGTTGGGCGCAGACTTCTTGACCGATACGCTCAAAGTGCCAGCCGCCAGCATGGACGATCCGTCATTTGAACTGTTGCCATTCTTGGGCTTCACGAAGGCCGAGATCGAAGCAGCCAACACACATGTGTGTGGCGCGATGACGCTGGAAGGTGCACCGCATCTGAAGGTTGAGCATTACAATGTGTTCGATTGCGCAAATCCGTGCGGTCGCACAGGCAAGCGTTATCTCTCCGTCAGCAGCCACATTCGCATGATGGCCGCTTGTCAGCCATTCATCTCGGGCGCGATCTCCAAGACGATCAACATGCCTAATGATGCCTCGGTTGAAGATTGTAAGAACGCTTACGTCCTGTCGTGGAAATTGGCTTTGAAGGCCAATGCGCTTTATCGCGATGGTTCGAAGCTCTCACAGCCGCTCAATTCGCAATTGATTGAGGACGATGAGGACGAAGATGATGAGGCACTCGACGCATTGGCAGCTATGTCAATGCCAGCGCGCGCCGCTCATGTTGCTGAAAAGATTGTCGAGCGTATTGTGGAGCGCGTTGAGCGCACCCGCGAGCGTGAGCGTCTGCCAGATCGTCGTAAGGGCTACACGCAGAAAGCCGTTGTGGGTGGACATAAGGTCTATCTGCGCACCGGTGAATATGGCGATGGTCGCATCGGCGAAATCTTCATCGATATGCATAAGGAAGGCGCTGCCTTCCGCTCATTGATGAACAATTTTGCCATCGCAATCTCGGTTGGTCTGCAATATGGCGTGCCGCTAGACGAATATGTCGATGCGTTCACCTTCACCCGCTTTGAACCTGCGGGCTTCGTGCAGGGCAATGACGCAATCCGCAACGCAACATCGATCCTCGATTATGTGTTCCGCGAATTGGCCATCTCCTATCTTGGCCGCAACGATTTGGCTCATGTTGATCCAAGCGAAATCGGTCATGATGTGATTGGCAAGGGTGACGAGCAGAGCCGCGCGCCAAATACGCCAAACACCAACAAATTCGTCTCGCACGGCTATGTCCGCTCGAAGACAGATAAGTTGATGGTTGTGCAAGGCGGCGCTTATGCAGGCCAGACCAACACCGTGACCAGCTTTGTGAGCGAGGGCGCAACCGCGCTCAAGACCGAGGTGGAAAGCTTCCGTCAGGAACTGACCGCCGCGACAAAGTCTGAGATGGAATCCCTCAACTGGCAGGCACCAGCCAAAGCCACAGGTCCAACCGCACAAGAGCGCCGCTCAGAAGCCCGCATGAAGGGCTATGTAGGCGAGTCCTGCCCAGAATGCGCCAACTTCACACTCGTGCGGAACGGCACATGTTTGAAGTGCGACACATGCGGCAGCACGACAGGTTGCAGCTGATATCTGAGGTAGACCGAGATTTAAAAAGGCGGCTTTCGAGCCGCCTTTTTTTTATGGGCAAATGCGATCTAAAAAGGACTGACTTAATTTCTACATTTTTTGATATAACAATCTGAAGGGCAAAAGTTTGAAGAAAATGCGATTTGATCAAACAGGAATTAATTTTAATACTGCTCGAAAAATGAGAAGCTCAAAATGACGATATTCAAAATTGGAGATGCTAGCCAAGCTATTTGCGACTCGTGCATGAAAATTACGACAACAACTTTTTCCTATCGAGACGTTTCCTTTAACGACGAGTTAGCAGCGGTCAAAGACATACTCGTTGCCGTTTGCGATATCTGCAACGAAGTTGTGTCGATCCCTCAACAATCGGTCCCTGCTATCAGTGCGGCGCGTGGAATAAAAATATCCTAAGAAATTTGAATTGCTAGAGGCCTTCGCTTCAAAACTTCAACACCAAACCCCATCAGTCAATATTATCAAAGGGCGCTACTCTCCCATCAGCGTTCAATTTGAGATTAAATATATCCGGATTGCGCTGCGCCAGATCAAACAACTTCTTGTAGATTGCATGGCTTACAATTTCCCGTAGCTCAAGAAAATCATAAAAAAACGACCCTGACAAATAAAGCCCCTCATCAAATACTGACTTGAAGAGAACGATAT
>CAIUDK010000180.1 GCA_903897875.1 uncultured Hyphomicrobiales bacterium | reverse complement strand
CAAAAGCCATACCAACTAAACCAACAAAAAGCGACGATGAATGGGAAGAGTTTTAAACAGGATGGAGAACAAGGATGACCGCGCCGAAAAAATATTGACCCGCTATACCGGTTGAATTCTGACCAGGCGTTGAGTTGCGTAGATTACTACGCTACTGTGGGTAAGTCGACCAGACTGCAATTGGCAATAATCTCCTTTTAATTAATTGAACAATATATGACCGGCATCCAATGTTAGAACGGTTCTTCCTCAACTGTTGCTGGTGCCCGTTTTACTTTCTCTCGTGACTTAATGCGCTCCTTGGCCGATTCGCTACTTTGCTTGAAGCGAAATGAATCATTACCGGTTTCGATGATGTGGCAATGATGGGTCAATCGATCAAGCAACGCAGTGGTTAATTTGGCATCTATGAACACGCGACTCCATTCCGAGAATGTCAGATTGGTAGTAATGATGATACTGGTTCGCTCATAGAGTTTTGAGAGCAAGTGGAACAGCAAAGCACCCCCGGTTTGTGAGAACGGCAAATAGCCAAGCTCATCCAGAATAACCAAGTCCATCTGCAACAAGCTAATGGCTAATCGTCCTTGTTTGCCAGCAGCCTTCTCCTGTTCTAAGGTATTCACCAGATCCACGGTGGAATAAAAACGAACTCTTTTGCCGTGATGCTGAATGCCCGCTATTCCGAGCGCGGTCGCAAGATGCGTCTTGCCAGTACCAGTCCCTCCTACCAGTACAAGATTCTGTGCGGCATCGGTAAATTCCATGGTCGCAAGTCTACGGATCAGTTGCTCATCCACTTTGGATTGACTGAAATCAAAGCCAAGCAAGTCACGGTGAATCGGGAACTTTGCAGCGTTGATCTGATAGCGGATAGAACGTATGCCACGATCATTGGATTCAGCTTCCAGTAACTGGCGAAGAAGCCATTCTGAGGATTCCAGCGAAGCCGTTGCGCCGGATGCGCCTTGGCTTTTTAACTCGGTAAAGCAGTCCGCCATTCCGTGCAATTTGAGTACCTTGAGTTGGCTAATGATGTCAGACATTGGACACCTCCGTCGTATTCAAGGTGTCATACCGTGTTGTATTTGCCAGTGGCTCCTCTGCAAGCTTCAGGCTGGTTTCCACCTGCTCCGGGGACGGTGTCTGATTTAAACGCGCCAGCACGTTCATGATATGTTCGGCGCTAGGCACCTCAGATTCCAACACCAATTCGACCGCGACCAAAACAGCTTCCAATCCGTGAACCGGCACAGCAGAAAGCACTTTAGCCATGATTCTGTCTCCCTGCTGCCGCTCTCGTCGTCGCAATGCTGTTTGTAGCTTTGCGAAGGGGATCGGCATATCGGCAAACGGCGCACCATTGCGTAATGCACCTGGTTTCCTCTGGATCAGTGGAATATAGTGTTGCCAGTCATAACTGACTTGGTCTCGCTCAAGTAAGCGCGTATGGCAGGCAACAATTGCATTCTCTGAAGATATTTCGATCCGGTCAGGATAAAGATGAACAGCCACTTGATGGTTTGCCAAATGGCAGGGAACGGAATAACGGTTACGCTGCACAGTGACCAGACATGTACTCGACACTCGCACCAACACTTCGACATAACCATCGAACATCGTTGGCATTGGCATCAAATACATTTGCTCCTGCTCAAGTGCATCGGCAACAGTGATGCCGGCATAGTCCGGGTGATGTATCTCCGTCCAGAGGACGCGGCAACGCGCTTCAAGCCAGATATTGAGTTCATCGAATGAGCCAAAGCGTTGTTCCTTGGCGGCTATCCAGATTCTCCTCCTTGCATCCTGAACGTTCTTCTCGACAATGCCTTTCTCCCAACCTGATGCCACGTTGCAGAAATCCGGGTCGAACAGATAGTGCGCCGTCATGGCGAAGAAACGCGAATTTACAACGCGACCATTGCCCTTGGAAACCTTATCCACGGCTGTCTTCATGTTGTCGTATATGCCACGCTTGGGAACGCCACCCAAGGCTGTGAAAGCTCTGGTGTGCGCATCGAACAACATCTCATGGCTCTGCGTCGGATAGGCAGATAGCAAAAATGCACGGCTGGCGCAAAGCTTGGTGTGTGCTGCCAGAATCTTGCGATGGATGCCGCCAATCACCAACCATTCCT
>CAIUDK010000179.1 GCA_903897875.1 uncultured Hyphomicrobiales bacterium | reverse complement strand
CCGTGCGTGTGGGGACGCCATTTGCACTCAAAATTATCGGTGAAAGTGCCGCCGGGCACGGTTTTTCCGGACGCGTGAATCCGGGCCAAGCGGTGCGTATTTTTACCGGTGCACCCGTACCTGAAGGCGCCAATACTGTCATCATTCAAGAAAACACGGAAGTAAACGGCGATGTGGTGACGGTGCTGCAAGCCGAAACGCTCGGCCGCCATATTAGAAAAGCCGGTTTGGATTTTGAGATTGGCGACAGGCTCATTTTGGCTGGAACATCAATGGGTCCGTGTGAATTAGCGCTGGCAGCAGCAATGAATCACGCCAATCTCAACGTGCGCCGTCGCCCCAAAGTGACGCTGCTGGCAACCGGCGATGAATTGGTTTCACCCGGCCAAGCCCTTGGTCCCTCACAGATTATCGCCTCCAACACCTATGCAGTCGCAGCCTACGCTCAAGCGGCTGGTGCAGACGTCATTGATCTTGGCATTGCGCCTGACGATCTCACTGAAATTGAAAAACAAATCCGCGCCGCGAAAGATGCTGGCGCCGATATACTTGTAACACTTGGTGGCGCATCTGTTGGTGACCATGATTTGGTGCAAAAGGCTCTGAAAAACACCGGCATGGATCTGGGCTTTTGGCGGATCGCCATGCGGCCCGGCAAGCCACTGATGCACGGCAAAATCGACGCCATGCAAGTGCTTGGTTTACCTGGCAATCCCGTCTCAGCCATCGTCTGCGCCGTGCTGTTTTTGGTGCCCCTCATTCGAGCCTTGGCAGGCGATTCCACAGCCACCCTTGAGCGCAGCGAATGGGCCATACTTGGCGCGCCCCTCAAAGAAAACGACACCCGCCAAGATTACTTGCGCGCCTCCCTCACAAGGGACGCTAACGGTCTGATTGCTAAACCTTTTTCGGCCCAAGATTCGTCGATGCTGCGGGTACTGGCCAGCTCAGACTGCCTCATCATCCGAGAGCCCCACGCCCCAGCAGCTCAGATTGGCGACCGCTGCCAGATTTTGCGGCTAGACCGCTGTTAAATATCAACAATCCCTCATTTTGAGGCGCTAAAACCAAACTCAACGGTCCCTCTTGCGGAACATAGAAAGAACAGATAGTGTTCGTTCATGGTTTGTTTAGGTGATGATGTTCCCTTAGCAAACGTTGAGGTTTTGGCGAATCGCGCCAGTGATTTGAGGGATTTGGGCATGCTGACGAAAAAGCAGAGTGAACTTCTACGCTTTATCAATGAGCGTTTGAAGGAAGCCGGCGTGCCTCCGTCTTTTGACGAGATGAAGGAAGCCCTTGATCTTAGATCGAAATCTGGCATTCACCGTTTGATTATCGCCTTGGAAGAACGTGGCTTTATCCGCCGTTTGCCCAATCGTGCCCGTGCTTTGGAAGTATTGAAGCTTCCAGAATCTTCAACACCGGCTGGCAGTGCGCGCAGTGGGCGTTTCTCTCCATCTGTGATTGAAGGAAATCTTGGAAAAGTCCGTGCACCCGTCCAAGACATGCCGGAATCCAGCAATAACAACGTATCGATTCCTGTCATGGGACGGATTGCGGCTGGTACGCCGATTTCAGCAATTCAGTCTCGTAGCCATACGATTTCCTTGCCTGCAGATATGCTGCCTTTGGGCGAGCATTACGCCTTGGAAGTCCGTGGAGATTCGATGATTGATGCTGGCATTTTTGATGCCGACACGGTCATCATTCGCAAGCAAGATAACGCCGAGACTGGCGACATTGTTGTAGCTCTGATCGATGATGAAGAAGCAACGCTCAAGCGTCTGCGTCGTCGCGGTGCGTCTATCGCTCTTGAAGCTGCAAACCCTGCTTACGAGACCCGTATTTTTGGCCCAGATCGCGTGCGTATTCAGGGCAAATTGGTCAGTCTTCTTCGTAAATACTAATCAACGAAGCGGCGCGCCCGGATCGTCATCTTCAAAAATGCTGGTGGATATTGGCTCTAAATCCACCGGCCGCCAAACAGCTTTTGGTAATGGCGACCATGGTCGGTTTTCATCAGGCAATCGGGCATGATTGAAAATATCCTCGATATCTCCGGCCCTTAGCGTAAGCGCGCCCGTCTCTTGCAGTCTGGCGCGGTCAATCACCAAAGGTGCGGCGCAGCCCACCGGCGCATAGAGCGGCGTGATCACTATGTCGGCCCGCTGACAATCCTCAGCAAATGCCGCCAATTCATAGACAAGCGCCACCACACGGCCATCGGCAAAAGTCCCAACACATCCAAGCTTATCGCAGCGCGCAGCCTCTGGATCTGAGGCATCAGGAAAGCCCTTTTCTCCCAGTTGAGCATTGCGAGACAGGGCCCTTTGCGAGGCAGAAACAGCCATTTTGGCAGGCCGCCCATCAGCATCCGCCCGCAGCCATTGCTCCACCGCAAAGGGGCTCGGGCTTTTGCCCATCACAGCAAGGTTTCCAGACGCCGCCCGCATCGCCACAGCGTCTGCCGTGGGTGGAACAACCAGATCAAACGGAGCCCCAATTCCAAAGGCTCCCCAGAGCCCCAGAGCGGCAAAAGGCAGCGCCGTCAGCTTCAACACACGGCGCTGCCAAATCACCACTGACAAGACCGCCAAAGCCAGACACGCAAGGCTCCACGGCGCAAAGGCATGCAGATGCACCGTGGCACCGGGCACCGACGCAATCCATTGGGCTATCCACAACACGAAGCGAATTCCAAGGCCCACATATTGCCAAACAAAACCGTCAAGCCCGACCAAATAAAGCGCCGAGCCCAACAAAGCGCCGGGCACAGCCACCACTTCAATCATCATCAGTGTGAGCGGATTTCCGATGAGAACATAAGGGCTTAGTTCATGGAAATGATAGGCCATGAACGATGCCGTCGCAGCCGTCGCGCAAAGGGTCGAATAAAACATATGCCCCGGCCCTTCGCGGAACCAGTTGAGCAAAACAACAAGGCGATCTTTGCGATCGATTTGGGGCGGTGCGGGCCCCGGCATTTCTGGCGACGGCGCGCGCCGATAATACTTGGCGGCTTTGACTTCATAGACTGCCATCAAGCCAGCCACGGCTGCAAAAGACAGCTGAAAGCTTGCGCCCATGATCGCTTCAGGCTCGAATATGATGATGGCCAGCGCCGCTAGGGCCAGATTGCGCATACTAAACGCTGTGCGGTTAAATATAACCGCGCCCAAAACAACTAACGTCATAATCAAAGCACGTTCAGTGCCCACGCGAGAGCCCGTACCAATGTCATAAGCAATAGATCCAAGTATAGCCAAACCTGCGGCCCATTTTTTGATGGGATAATTGAGCGCCAATGTTTGGCTCAGAGCCAGCAAACGTCGGAAACCATAGAAGAAAATGCCCGCCACCAACGTCATCTGAACGCCAGCAATCGTGATGATGTGAAAGATACCAGCCTCGCGAATAATGTCCTTGGTTGGATCATCCAAAAAATCACGTTTTCCTGTCACCATAGCGGCGCCCACAGCGCCAGCCGGGCCACCAATGACAGTCTCCACACGACGCGCCAAAACATTGCGCGCGCGATCAATGGCCGCAAAAAAACGCAAGGAAAAATCGGCACTTACAGGTGCGGCTGTGGTCTCTATTTTGCCCAGAGCATTGCCAACGCCACCCAGTCTGACAAACCAAGCATCGCGCGCAAAATCATAGCCGCCGGGCAAGGACGCGCGGGCGGGCGGCACCATGCGCGCGGTTAAAGAAATGAAATCACCGGCGGCCATTTTGGGCGGTAATTTTGTTGTTAAACGAATCCGATAGGGCGTCGCTTCGCGCTCTAATCCATCAATCGATTGAACACGCACGATAAAACGCGCACCTGCGGGACGAAAATCCAACTCCTCAACAAAGCCGCTAACTTTGGCAATCATAATCCGCTGCAAAACAGGCGCCGCCACGCGCGCATTGCGAAACGCGCCAGAGAAATACCCCCCTGTTATTGCTGCAAAAACCATACACAGGCCAAAGGCGCGTCGGTTCTCGCGCGCGACATAGGCCAGCGCACAACAGACGGTAAAAAGACCGGCCGTAACCATAAGGGCTGGCTCACGATCTCCGGTTAAATAGAGCACCACACCGGCCCCTGCGCCCACCGGCAACCACAGAAAAAGCCGACGCGCCTCCACCTCTTGTTCGAACGCAATTAGGAAGTGATTCCAGAGCGATAACAGCCAGTCGCGCGCACGGATATTGAGCGGCTGGGACGCGCCCTGCCCGCCAATAACACCCGCTCGCTGCCCACCCGCGATGCTCGCCATAAAACCCCGCAACAATCAATTGTGCTGATGCCCAACACACGACTCTTGAACCCCAGCTTAGCTATATTAACGTATCGTTAAGCTTTGTGTTACGCAAATTCCAATGCGGCTCAGGCCGCCTGCGCTGTGGCATCGCTGTCCAGAGCGTGCTAGAGCCAGCGCCAATCGGCCGCCTCACTAACAGATAGATTTCATGACCTCTTCTCCTGTCATCACGCGTTTTGCTCCTTCGCCCACGGGCTTTCTTCACATCGGCGGCGCTCGCACGGCCTTGTTTAACTGGCTGTATGCAAAGCGTTTTGGCGGCAAAATGCTGCTGCGCATTGAAGACACCGACCGCGAGCGTTCTACCGATGCAGCCATTGACGCGATCATTGACGGTCTGCGCTGGCTCGGCCTCGAATGGGATGGCGATGTCGTCTACCAATTCTCCCGCGCCGCGCGTCATCGCGAAGTCGCCGAAATCCTTTTAGAAAAAGGTTTGGCCTATCGTTGCTACGCATCGCAGCAAGAATTGGAAGAAATGCGCGAGACCGCCCGCCGAGAGAAGCGCCCACCGCGCTACGACGGCCGCTGGCGCGATCGCGCCGCCTCCGAGGCTCCGGAGGGCGTTAAGCCCGTGATCCGCCTCAGAGGGCCTCTTGAGGGCGAAACAATCGTGGACGACAAGGTGCAAGGCCGCGTGGTCTTCGCCAATAAGGAACTCGACGATCTCGTCCTGCTGCGTTCCGACGGCACGCCAACCTATATGCTGGCCGTTGTTGTGGACGATCACGACATGGGCGTGACGCATATCGTGCGCGGTGACGACCATTTGACCAATGCGGCTCGCCAATCGCAGATCTATCAGGCGATGGGCTGGCACATCCCTGTTATGGCTCACATTCCGCTGATTCATGGGCAGGATGGTGCCAAGCTCTCCAAGCGCCATGGTGCTTTGGGCGTCGATGCGTATCGGGCGATGGGCTATCTGCCGGATGCCTTGCGCAATTATCTGGTGCGTCTGGGCTGGAGCCAGGGCGACAAAGAGTTCTTCACCACGCCAGAAATGATTGAAGCCTTTGATTTCAATGCCATCGGTCGTTCGGCCGCGCGCTTTGACTATGCAAAGCTTGAGAACATGAACGGCCAATATATCCGTGCGATGTCAGATGCAGATTTGACCAAAGCACTGATCGACACGTTGCATTACCTTCCCCAAGGGCAAGATTTTCTCCCTAAGCTTAACGACGCCATGAAAGCCAAGCTGCTGGCCGCTATGTCGGGCTTGAAAGAACGCGCAAAGACATTGGTCGAATTGGCGGAGGGCGCAAGATTCCTCTTTGCTGACAGACCCTTACCGGTTGATGAGAAGGCAACAGAATGTCTCAACACGGGCGGGCGCGCGCATCTTGCAGCGCTGCTCCCACGTCTCGAAGCGCTCCCAGACTGGAGTGCTGCGGCGACTGAGGCGATTGTTCGCGCATATTCAGAGGAAACTGGTGCAAAACTTGGGCAGATTGCCCAGCCTTTGCGCGCAGCCCTCACCGGAAGGCTCACATCTCCCGGCATTTTCGATGTTTTGGCGGTTTTGGGACGCGAAGAGAGCCTAAACCGGCTTAAAGATCAGGCAACAAACTGATCTGAGCCTACCCGAAACTTACGCATACCACGATGGTCGGCTTGAACCTGACGACTGAATGCGTTAGCTCTTCGCTAGCGCAAAAATTCGTTCGAAGACGGAGCGGTTGCTTAACTTCTCCTGACTCGAGCTCGTCGAACACAAAGGCAAACAGCATGAGCGCGACGTCTGGATCATTTCATATTGACGACAAGACCGTAGAATTCCCCGTTAAAGTGGGCACTTTGGGCCCGCCTGTTGTCGATATCGGACAACTTTATGGCAAAACCGGGACATTCACTTTCGATCCGGGCTTTATGTCCACAGCGGCCTGTGAATCAAAAATAACCTATATCGATGGCGACGAAGGCATTTTGCTGCACCGCGGCTATCCCATTGATCAGCTAGCCGAGCACGGCGACTTCCTAGAGGCTTGCTATCTCCTCCTCTACGGAGAGCTGCCAACTGTTGCCCAGAAGGCTGACTTCGACTACCGCATCACCCGCCACACCATGGTCCACGACCAAATGAACCGCTTTTTCAGCGGCTTCCGTCGTGACGCGCATCCAATGGCTGTCATGGTCGGTTGCGTTGGCGCTCTGGCCGCGTTCTATCATGACTCGACAGACATCTCAGATCCGCAGCAGCGCATGATTGCGTCATTGCGCATGATCGCAAAGATGCCAACAATCGCTGCGATGGCCTACAAGTACAACATCGGCCAGCCATTCGTTTATCCAAAGAACGATCTCGATTACGCATCAAACTTCTTGCGTATGTGCTTTGCTGTTCCTTGCGAAGAGTACAAGGTGAACCCCGTTCTTGCGCGCGCGCTTGATCGCATCTTCATTCTTCATGCTGACCACGAGCAGAATGCTTCAACATCAACCGTTCGTTTGGCTGGCTCCACTGGTGCCAATCCATTCGCTTGTATCGCAGCTGGTATTGCAGCTTTGTGGGGGCCTGCTCATGGCGGCGCCAACGAAATCTGCTTGCGCATGTTGATGGACATCGGAACCGTTGATCGTATTCCGCACTTCATCGCTCGTGCGAAAGACAAAAACGACCCATTCCGCCTCATGGGCTTTGGTCATCGCGTCTACAAGAACTTCGATCCACGCGCCAAGATCATGCACAAGACCTGTCATGAAGTGCTCAACGAATTGGGCATCAAGGACGATCCGTTGCTGGATGTTGCGATTGAGCTGGAGCGTATTGCGCTGCATGACGAATATTTCGTCGAGCGTAAGCTCTATCCAAACGTCGATTTCTACTCAGGCATTACTTTGAAGGCCATGGGCTTCCCAACAACAATGTTCACATCACTGTTCGCAGTGGCGCGTACTGTTGGTTGGATTGCACAGTGGAAGGAAATGATCGAGGATCCAAACCAGAAGATTGGTCGCCCTCGTCAGCTCTACACTGGCGCGCCATCACGCGAATATATGCCAATCTCAAAGCGCTAATCGAAAGATTACGCGAGAAAAAATTAAGGGGCCTCTTGCGGCCCCTTTTTTATTGCCGAAACTTCAAGCGCTTAACGTAGCTCGATGATCATTGGCATGCGTCAGAATAATGCGCGCCGCCATATCATTGGGATCGAGCAATCCGTCAGCACGCATGATCGTATCGATCCGCGCAAACGCCGAACTCTGCGCATCACGCTCTGGCCCACCAGTCAGCAATGGCAACAGATTTTCGGCGATCCGTTCAGCCGTGCACTCTTCCTGCAAGAGTTCAGGAATAATATTCTGCCCCAAGATAAGATTGGGAAGAAGAACGGACGAAATCTTCAAGACACGGCGTGCAATGGCGGCTTCAATCGGGCTCACTTTGTAAGTGGCCACCATAGGCACACCGGCAAGCGCCAGCTCAAGAGTCACTGTACCAGATGCCGCCAAAGCCGCGCGCGCCATACGGAAAGCTGCATTCTTTTCAACATCTGTTGTGACAATACGCGGCACAACAGCCCAATCTGCGACACGCGTAAAAATGTCAGCAGCCAAATCAGGAACGGCTGGCAAGACAAGCTTAAACGGCTCGGCCTGTTTGGCCAGCAAAGCAACGGCCTGACCAAATACTGGTAACAAGCGATCAATTTCAGATCTGCGCGAACCGGGCAAGATGAGAAGCGACGGAACATTGATGTCGCGTGCGGCAATATCAACAGCACCCGGCCGCAAAATATCAAGGTGAGAAATCAGCGGATGGCCAACATACGTACATGGCGGCCCGCCCAACTGATAATGTGCGGCGGGTTCGAAGGGAAACAACGCAAGCACATGATTCACATAGGATGTCATGGCTCTCGCGCGCCCCGGCCGCCATGCCCAAACGGTTGGACTCACGTAATCAATGATGGGCAAATTGGGCAGCGCACGCCGCACGCGCTTGGCGACACGATGCGTAAAATCAGGTGCATCAATCAAAACCAAGACATCGGGCGGATTGTTTATGATGGCGCGCGCGGTCTCATGTATGCGCATCAAGAGCTTGGGCAACCGCTTGATAACAGGCACAAATCCCATGACCGCCATATCGGTCAGGGGAAACTGGCTCTCAAATCCTTGCGCTGCCATCGCCTCCCCGCCCACGCCACGAAATGTGACATTGCCGGCCGTCAGAAGTCGCAATGATCGGATCAGGCCAGCGCCAAGTTGGTCACCAGAATGTTCGCCTGCAATCACCGCGATATCGAGCGGCGCACCTGCTGTGACACGAACTTCCGACGCACCAATCAAGCACCGGACTCCTTGATTTCACGCGGCGTAATGATGGCGCGATCACCACCCTCGCGCAAGAAATCAAGAATTTCATGCACTTGAGGATGGTTGTTGAACTCACCCGCCACATCTTCCACGCGCTCAGCCAATGTGCCTTCAGCTGCAAACAATGAGCGATAAGCGCGACGCAAATCGTGAATGGCCTCACGCGCGAAACCGCGACGCTTCAGCCCAACCAAATTCAAACCAGCAAGATACGCGCGGTTTCCAAGCGCCATGCCGTAAGGAATGACATCGTGCTCGATGCCAGCCATGCCGCCGACAAACGCGTGCGAACCAATGCGCACAAATTGATGCACAGCACTGCCACCACCAAGGATGACGTAATCACCAATGCGCGTATGGCCCGCCAACATCACATTGTTGGACAAAATCACATGGTTCCCAATGCGGCAATCATGCGCCACATGGGCGTTGGCCAAGAAGGTGCAATGGTCGCCAACAATGGTCACCAAGCCACCATGCTCGGTGCCCGGATTCATCGTAACCCCTTCACGGATCAAACAATGTTCGCCGATTGTCAGCGTCGATGGCTCGCCATGAAATTTCAAATCCTGCGGTTCATGGCCGATGGATGCGAACGGAAAGATGCGGGTATGTGCGCCAACATTTGTGCGCCCAAAGACGACCACGTGCGAGGCCAGCGAGACGCCGTCGCCCAACACAACATCGGGACCCACATGACAAAATGGGCCAATGCGAACGCCCTTGCCAATCTGCGCGCCCGGCTCAATCACTGATGAGGCGTGAATAATGGTTTCTGCGGGAATCGTGGGGTTGGAATGAGGCATATCAGGCAGCCGCATCGTCGGACACGAGCATTGCGCTCACCTCAGCCTCGCAGACCAAAACGCCGTCCACCTTCGCTTCGCCCTTATACCACCAGATATTGCGTCGCTGATTGATCTTCTTCATGTGAAACTCAACGCGATCACCCGGCACGACAGGCTTGCGGAACTTCGCATTGTTGATCGTCATAAAATAAACGATACGCGGACTTTTAACGACTTCCGAATGAACGCAAAGCGCGCCAGCCGTTTGCGCCATGCCTTCAATAAGCAGAACGCCCGGCATGACAGGATGATTGGGGAAATGGCCCTGAAACTGTGGCTCGTTAAACGTCACATTCTTGATGCCAATGCAGCTTTCATCGCCGTTACATTCAATGATGCGATCAACCAGCAAAAAGGGATAGCGATGAGGCAGAGCCTTCAAGAGCTGCAAGATATCTACAGTATCAAGCGTCTTCGGGGATTCGGTCGTCATGTCGTCTTCCTTACACAGCTCAAATTATCGCCAGATTTAGGCGCCAGATTTACCGCTCGTGGAGCCATCTTACGGTTTTTTTACACTATTTCTTTCAACGGATAGTTTCTCAAGCAATGCGTGCCGCCGCAGCCAATCACGCATCGGCGTTGCGGGCGAACCGCCCCAACGCTCACCGGCTGGAACATGGCCCATGACGCCCGACTGAGCGGCAATCTGCGCGCCCATGCCGATGCGAATATGGCCCGCCAGACCCGCCTGCCCACCCATGGCTACAAAATCACCCACATCAGTCGAGCCAGAAATACCGACCTGTGAGACGATCACGCAATGGCGACCAATGGTCACGTTATGACCAATCTGAACCAAATTGTCGATCTTGGTCCCCTCGCCGATCACCGTATCGCGGTTAGCCCCGCGATCGATCGTGGCATTGGCACCAATCTCTACATCGTCTTGAACGACCACACGCCCAACCTGCGGCACTTTGAGATGGCCGCGCGGCGACATGGCAAAGCCAAAACCATCCTGCCCGATACGTGTGCCGCCATGAATAATCACGCGATCACCAATCAAAGCATGGAGAATGGTTGTCTGCGCGCCAATCGAACAATCGCGACCAATGCGAACGCCCGGTCCGATGACACAATTGGGGCCCAGAACGGTGCCCGCACCAATCTCGGCCCGTGGACCAACCACAGCACCCGGATCGACGGTCACGCCGCTCTCAAGACGTGCTTCAGGATGAACATAGCTGCCCGGTGACACGCCCGTGGAGCCAAACAGCGACCCGGGTCGCATAGCGTCTGGATACAGCCGCCCCACAACGTTGGCGAAAGCGCGATAGGGATCGGCTACAACCAAAGCGACGGTGCAGGCTGGCACATGCACAGCCGACTTTTCAGCCACCAAACAGGCAGTCGCACGCGTCTTTGGCAGCATGTCGGCATATTTGGGGTTTTCAAGAAATACCAGCGTTCCCGGCTCACCCATATCGAGGGGAGCAACGCCAGAAATTGTGAGGCTCAGATCAGCGCCCTCGGTGACTTTGGCGCCCGTCCAAGCGATGATCTCGGCAAGTGTCGGCGTACAGGCACGCTCAAAAAAGACTGGATCGCTCATACCTGATGATGCCTCAACGAAATGAAAACACATGAGCAAACCAGACACTTACGTGGGTTTGCGCCCTCCCGGCTGGCTGCCCCGATTCAGTAAAAAGGGCGGTCTCCGCAGAGCCGCCCTTTTTGTCCCCTCAAGGGGGATAAGTCAAACCACGCAGCTAGAAAGCCGCAGATTAGAAGCTCGATCCACCCGAGAAGCGGAAAGCCTGACCGACGTCGTTGTTAGCCTTCGAAAGAACGAAAGCATAGTCGAAGCGGATCGGACCCAAAGGCGAGGCCCACATCAAGCTGGCGCCAACAGATGAGCGGATCTTGTGTGAGTCCTCAACCGTAATACAGCTGCCCTGTGTATTGGTGGCGCCATTCTGAGCGACACAAGGCGTATTAGCAGGCAGACCAAGCAATTCAGCGAAGTTTGTCTGTCCCTTATAGCCGAACAAAGTACCGGCATCAGCAAACAGAGCGCCCTTCAGACCCAGATCACGTGGCAGACCAAAGATCGGGAACTGAATTTCAGCAGTCGCACCAACATAATTGGTACCACCCAAAGCACTGGATGTGTATCCAACAGGCGTATCACGTGGACCCAAACCACCCGGAGCAAAACCACGAACGAGGCTTGGTCCGAGATTGAAGTTATCAACGATACGGAGCTTGTCGCCGCCGTAAGCAAAGAGGTTACCGCCCTGTGCACGAACGAAGCCTGTCACATCTTCCATCAGTGGGAAGTAGTAACGGGAGTCAGCGGTTGAACGGACGAACTTAGCATCACCACCAAGACCAGCAACATCCTGACGCAACTCAGCAAACAGGCCAGAAGTTGGGTTCTTGTTGTTGTCGAGCGTGTTGTAGCCCAGCGAATAACCAACCTGAGAAACGATACGTGTTCCAGCAGCTTCCTTCACAGCAAGAGTGGCTTCGCCATTGCTCAAGCAGTTGTAGGTAGATGATGCCGGATTAACAGTGCCGTCACCAGGCGTAATGCCAGCAAGCGGGGACGTACAATCGTTATACGGACGGCTTGCATCGTTCGGGATTTTGATCTTGGACTGATACAGCGAATAACGTGGTGAGAAGCTGATCTCGTCTGTGACTGGAAGGCCCAAACGGATCGTGCCGCCTGTTGTCCAGTTATCATAGAGAGAATACTTCGAGTTATCCGTGATCTTGTGGAACAGATCGAAACCGGCTGCGATGCGCTGATCCATGAAGTATGGCTCAGTGAAGTTGAACTCTACGCCGCGGCTATGCTGACCACCGGTCACCGCAAAGCGTGCGTACTGGCCACGACCAAGGAAGTTGGACTCTGACACAGATACTTCTGCAATCAGACCATCGACGGTGGAATAACCACCTGACACAGCGAACGAACCAGTTGCCTGATCTTCAACTTCGACATTCAGAACAACACGATCAGCACTTGAGCCAGGCTCGTTGGTGACGTGCACCTTCTTGAAATAACCAAGGTTGTTCAGGCGCTTCTCAGCGCGGTCGACCAATACGCGGTTGTAAGCGTCGCCTTCACCAAGCGCGAACTCACGACGGATCACATAATCACGTGTGCGAGTGTTGCCGCGGATGTTGATGCGCTCAACGTAAACGCGAGGACCTTCTTCAACCACAAAGCCGAGTGCGATGGTCTGAGTTTCAGGATTACGATCAGCGCGCGGACGAGCTGAGGAGAATGCATAACCAAGACGCGCAACTTCGCGTGTGATGCCTTCAACCGACTTCTCAACGAGATCGCCGTTGTAATAATCACCAGCCTTCAGACGAACCTGCTTACGCAAGACATCTGAGTTCACATCT
>CAIUDK010000178.1 GCA_903897875.1 uncultured Hyphomicrobiales bacterium | reverse complement strand
CTATATGCGTTGGGTGATGGTGAAGAAGCGCGATCCGCAATCCCCTGCGCCCGCGGAACATCTGCCACAAATGATGAAGGCACTGGATGTGGAATCCTTGGGCGATGCGTGCCCGCTACTCGATCCTGCAAGCTTTGACACCACACTGTCAGGCTCACCTCATCTATGGGCTGATTATACGCCGGGCGAAAAGATCGATCACATCGATGGCATGACGGTGGAAGAAGCCGAGCATCAAATGGCGACGCGTCTGTATCAAAACACCGCCAAAGTGCATTTCAATCAATTTAGCGAAAGCACCGGCCGCTTTGGGCGACGCTTGATCTATGGCGGTCATGTGATTTCACTGGCCCGCGCTTTGAGCTTTAACGGTCTGGCCAATGCGTTTCATGTGGCGGCCATCAATGCGGGGCGTCATGTAGCGCCCTTGTTTGCGGGCAATACTGTTTTTGCATGGTCAGAAATTTTGGCGCGCGCAGAAATTTCAGGCCGCGATGATGTGGGCGCTTTGCGTGTGCGCACCATCGCCACCAAGGATCTGCCTTGCAAAGATTTTCCAGCCACGAATGCTGAGGGCTATGTGCCCGGCGTCATTCTAGATTTGGATTATTGGGTGCTGATACCGCGCTAGGATTAAGCGCCAGCGCACCAACGCACATAGCCATCGCGGCGCAATTCGCATGCGGGGCATGTGCCGCAGCCAAAACCCCAATCTTGCAAATGCTCACGATCACCCAAATAGCAGGTGTGCGTTTGTGTGCGCGTGATGTCGACGAGTGCATTGCCACCGAGCTCTTTGGCCAACGCCCAAGTGGCGGCCTTATCGATCCACATCAACGGCGTGTGAATGACAAAACGACGCTCCATGCCCAGATTGAGCGCAAGCTGCATCGCCTTCATCGTGTCATCGCGGCAATCGGGATAGCCAGAAAAATCCGTCTCGCAAACACCCGTCACAATATGCTTGAGACCGCGACGATAAGCGACGGCTGCAGCAAAGGTGAGGAAGATCAGATTGCGACCCGGCACAAATGTATTGGGCAGGCCTTCCTTGCCCATCGCAAATTCAACATCGCGCGTCAGGCTTGTGTTGGAGACTTCGCCCAATGACGCCAAGCCAACCATGTGATCGTCTTTGAGGCGTGCTGCCCAATCGGGTGATAAGTTTGCGAGTGAGGCGCGCACATCATGGCGCACATCCAATTCCACGCGATGGCGTTGGCCATAATCAAAACCGATGGTTTCCACATGCGTGAAATTGGTGAGCGCCCACGCCAAGCAAGCGGTGGAATCTTGCCCGCCGGAAAACAGCACCAAAGCGCCATCGGGATTCATCATCAGTCCAACCTTCACCAAAAACACAAATGCCCGGCACTAAGCCGGGCATGATAGCGCATAGAAATGCGATTAGCCCTTAGGCGCGCAAGCAACACCTGCATCTGACAAATGCGAAGCAAGCTCGCCAGATTGGAACATTTCGCGCACGATGTCGCAACCGCCGACAAACTCGCCCTTCACATAGAGCTGAGGAATTGTTGGCCAATTGGCAAACACTTTAATGCCATTGCGCAGTTCTTCATTCTCAAGAACATTGATGCCTTTGAATGGCACGCCCAAATGATCGAGGATTTGTGTCACCTGACCAGAAAAGCCGCACATCGGAAATTGCGGTGTGCCCTTCATGAACAACACGACATCGTTGGCGGTGATCTCTTGCTTGATTTCGTCCTGAATGCTGGCCATCTCGATGGTCCCTTCATATCACTGATGAAAATTATATAATGTCGCCGCAGGCATTTGCCTACGGCAGGTTGAGTCTGGAGCGCGTTTAGTCTGGCGCGCTTGTCTGCAAAGCCAGCGCGTGAAGCACGCCACCCATCTGGCCCTGCAATGCGCCATACACCAGCTGATGCTGCTGGACGCGGGATTTGCCCTTAAACGCAGAGGACACAACAGTTGCGGCGTAATGATCGCCATCGCCTGCCAGATCTTTAATTTCCACCGTCGCGTCCGGCAAAGCCAGCTTGATCAAGCGTTCAATTTCTTTTGCTTCCATAGCCATGGAGATGTTCCTAGCCTGCGTGTGCCATGTAATTTGGCAACCAATTTTCGTGAGCATGGCTCAAAGTGTCCAGCGCAATGGCGGTCTCATTGGGCAATTGCACGCTCTTGCCCTGTGTTGTGCCAATGGTGGTGAGCGGAATGTTTTGCTTGGCTGCCAGATCATGAATGATCTTGGCCTGCGCCACGGTTGCTGTCAGCACATAGCGCGCTTGGTCTTCACCAAACAGCCACGCATGCGCGTCCAAGCCGCTCGCTGCTTCAATTTTGGCGCCAATGCCGCCAGCCATTGCCATTTCAGCAATCGCCACAGCCAAACCGCCATCTGACAGATCATGCACGGCGGTGACTTGCTGCGCACGAATAAGACCGCGCACAAAATCGCCGTTGGCGCGTTCGGCCACCAGATCAACTGGCGGTGGCGCACCTTCTTCGCGGCCACACACATCCGCCAGATAGGCCGACTGACCCAACCAACCGATTGTTGTGCCAACCAACAAGATCACTTCACCCTCAGCCTTAAAGGCGACAGTTGCCGTGTGCTCAATATTATCGACAAGACCCACGCCACCAATCGAAGGGGTAGGCAAAATGCCGCGCCCCTGCGTCTCGTTGTAGAGTGACACATTGCCCGACACGATTGGGAAATCGAGTGCGCGCGCAGCTTCACCAATGCCCTGCACGCAGCCAACAAATTGGCCCATCGCTTCAGGCTTTTCAGGATTGCCGAAATTCAAATTGTCGGTGAGCGCCAAAGGCAGCGCGCCTGTTGCCGTCAGATTGCGCCAAGTCTCAGCCACAGCCTGCTTGCCACCTTCAACCGGATCAGCCTCGCAATAGCGCTGCGTGACATCCGTACACATGGCCAGACCCTTGGGGCCATCGCCAATGCGCACAACGGCTGCATCGCCACCGGGCTGCTGAATCGAATTGCCCAAGATCAGATGATCATATTGTTCCCAGACCCAACGCTTGGAGCAATTGTCAGGCGTGCTCACCAAACGGATCAAAGCGTCAGCATTGGAAACTGGCGGCTTGATGTCTGAGGACTTCAGCACAGGCTTCTTTGGTGTAGGCACATGTGGGCGATCATAGAGTGGGGCTTCATCACCCAATTCTTTGATCGGCAGATCAGCTTTGATCTCGCCTTGATGTTTGACCACAAAACGCAACGTGTCCGTTGTCTTGCCAACGATGGCAAAATCCAGACCCCATTTGCGGAACACGTCTTCGGCTTCTTTTTCCTTGGCAGGATCAAGCACCATGAGCATGCGCTCTTGGCTTTCCGACAACATCATTTCGTAAGCTGTCATGCCGGGTTCGCGGCACGGAATGGCATCCAGATCCAACTCAATGCCCAGATCGCCCTTAGCGCCCATTTCAACAGCGGACGATGTCAGACCAGCGGCACCCATGTCCTGAATGGCAATGACGCAGCCCTTCTGCATAATTTCCAAACAGGCTTCCAACAAAAGCTTTTCAGAGAACGGGTCGCCAACCTGCACAGTTGGGCGCTTCTCTTCTGCATTGGCTTCAAAGGAAGCTGACGCCATCGTCGCGCCATGAATACCATCACGGCCTGTCTTGGAGCCTAGATAAACAATCGGGCGACCAATGCCTGAGGCTTTGGCGTAGAAAATTTCATTCGTCTTAGCCAAACCAACAGCCATTGCATTGACGAGAATGTTGCCGTCATAGCGCGTGTGGAAATTGACCGAGCCGCCAACGGTTGGCACGCCAAAGCTGTTGCCATAGCCGGCCACGCCAGCCACCACACCGCCAACAAGATGGCGTGTCTTGGCATGCTCTGGCGAACCAAAGCGCAGCAGATTGAGACATGCAATGGGGCGCGCGCCCATGGTGAACACGTCGCGCAAAATGCCGCCCACACCGGTCGTCGCGCCCTGATAAGGCTCGATGAAGGATGGATGGTTATGGCTTTCCATTTTGAAGACGCAGGCATCGCCATCGCCAATGTCGATGACGCCAGCGTTTTCGCCCGGACCTTGAATGACCCAAGGCGCTTTGGTGGGTAAAGTTTTGAGATGCAGGCGTGAGGATTTGTATGAGCAATGCTCATTCCACATCGCAGAAAAAATGCCCAGCTCAGTGAAGGTCGGCGTGCGACCAATCAGCTTGAGGATGCGCTGATATTCATCGGGCTTGAGGCCGTGTTCGGCGACAAGTGCGGGGGTGATTTCTGGCTCGGCTCGGACCAAAACTCTGGACCCTTTATGTATCAGGTTAAACTCAAGGCGATTGAGGCGTGTTAAGCAACGGCCGCAAGGCTGTTGGAAAGACTGTTGAACAGTCCGCGCCCATCAATGCCACCCACCAAAGGATCAATCAGATTCTCAGGATGTGGCATCATGCCCAGCACATTCATTTTCTCAGAATAGATGCCTGCGATGTCGTTGAGCGAGCCATTGGGATTGGCAAGCCCACCCAGATGACCGTTCGCATCGCAATAGCGGAATGCGACGCGACCATCGCCTTCAAGGCGACGCACAGTCTCATCATCGGCAACGTAATTGCCTTCGCCATGCGCGATGGCAACTTTGATTGTCTGGCCCTGCGTATAGGCGCTGGTGAAGGCGGTATCAGCGCGCTCCACTTTCAAATGCTGCATCTTGCAGATGAAGCGCAGATCGCGATTGCGCATGAGCACGCCAGGCAGCAAACCGCCTTCGCACAAAATCTGAAAGCCGTTGCAAATGCCAAGTACAAGACCACCGCGTGCCGCATGTGCGCGCACAGCGTCCATCACATTGGCGCGCCCAGCGATGGCACCACAGCGCAGATAATCGCCATAGCTAAAACCACCCGGCAGAACGACAAGATCAGTGCCGGCGGGCAATTGCGTTTCGCCATGCCAAACGATGTGTGGCTGCTTTCCAGTGGCCTGACGAATCGCGCGAACAACATCGTTTTCGCGATTAGAGCCGGGAAAGAGAATGACTGCTGCCTTCATCCCTGCCTCACACGATGTCTATGCGGTAATTTTCAACGACCGTATTGGCCAGCAGCTTTTCACATGCTGTTGTCAAAGCGGTCTTGGCACTGGCCTCGTCTTTGGCGTCGAGCTCGATGTCAAACACCTTGCCCTGACGCACGCTGGCAATGCCCGCGACACTCAAAGATTTCAACGCACCTTCGATGGCTTTGCCCTGCGGATCCAGAACGCCTGTTTTCAAGGTGACGGTGACGCGCGCTTTCATCAAACACTCCTAAATATCGCTCAGTTAAACGCCGCAAATTCTGAATGTCCGATTTGACCCTTCAGAATCGAACATGACCGCAAAGCGATCATGTTCTAGTCGGTCTAACTGTGAATCAAATGATCGATCACTGAACCAGTTTTGGACCACCGGTCCGCACAGGCTCGTTGTCGTTCATAATGCCCAGACGACGTGCCACTTCGGTGTAGGCTTCAACCAAACCACCCATGTCACGACGGAAGAGATCCTTATCGAGCTTGTCGTTCGATTTGATATCCCACAGACGACATGAGTCAGGGGAAATCTCATCAGCCACAACAATGCGCATCATCTCGCCTTCCCACAGGCGGCCGCATTCCATCTTGAAATCAACAAGACGAATACCAACACCTAGGAACAGACCAGATAGGAAATCATTGACGCGAATGGCCAGAGCCATGATGTCGTCGATCTCTTGCGGATTGGCCCAACCGAACGCAGTGATGTGCTCTTCAGAGACCATCGGATCGTTCAACGCATCGTTCTTGTAATAGAATTCGATGATTGAGCGGGGGAGCTGTGTGCCCTCTTCAATACCCAGACGGGTTGAGAGTGAGCCAGCCGCCACATTGCGCACAACGACCTCAAGGGGAATAATCTCCACCTCGCGGATGAGCTGCTCGCGCATGTTCAAGCGACGGATGAAATGCGTTGGAACGCCAATGTCATTCAGGTGTTGAAAGACAAACTCGGAAATCCGGTTGTTCAACACACCCTTGCCATCGATCACTTCATGCTTCTTAGCGTTAAACGCCGTTGCATCATCTTTGAAGTGCTGAATTAAGGTGCCAGGCTCTGGACCTTCATAAAGGACCTTGGCCTTGCCTTCGTAAATTTTACGGCGGCGGTTCATGAGATCAACCGTGGCTTGAGAAAGGGGTCGGTAATCCATCCGATGCCAAAGCCGCAAAGCTGCGGTCAAAGCTGAGGGGATCACGGTGGTAGACCGCCAATTAGACCCATAGGGCCCGCAAGGCAATCTTTCACCACGCAAATTAGCGCATTGCGCGTGGTGGCACAATGCAAGGTTTCTGCAGTGCAGTTTCCTACAGGGCTTTTTCGCGTGTCTTTTGAGCCCTTTTTTGATCTTACTCAAAGCCAAGTTTTGAAAGCGGGTAGATCTAGGAATCTGAAAGATTGTGAATATCTTTAGAATAGCCGCTCCATTTGGGAGCTGGCCAAGCACGGGGAGCCAAGATGAGCACTTTTGACCGCCGCGAAGAGGGCTATGAGAGCAAGTTTGCCCATGATGAGGCCCTTCAATTCAAATCCATTGCCCGACGTAATAAATTGCTAGGCCTGTGGGCCGCCAAATGGCTCGGTAAAACGGGCGCAGATGCTGAGACTTATGCACAGGGCGTTGTTGCCTCAGACATCCAAGAAGCGGGTGAGGAAGACGTTTTCAGAAAAATCCGCGCCGATTTTGATGCAGCCAAGGTCCAGCAATCCGATCATCAGATTCGCCGCCAGATGAGCGAGCTTCTGGCCATAGCCACAGCAGACATCAAAGCCTCAGGCTAATCGAGCCTTAACGTCTAAAAGCCCTGCCCTTGCAAAGCCCTGCCCCTACAAAGAGTTTGTTAGGACTCTTGTAGGGGTTCTGGGTGCAGATTGGCGCGATGGTGAAGCCCGCAGCCCGCACGGAAGCTCAAGACACTCAAGCCGAGCAAGGCCTGCGCTTTGCGGGGGCATCGAGCGATCTTGTGGCCTGTATCCAAGATTGGCTGGCCCATCTGCAGGCTGAGCGGCGGCTCTCCAAACACACGCTGGAAGCCTATCAGCGCGATCTGACGCAGTTTTTGAAGTTTTTGGCTGAGGAAACCCGCAAACCGGTCAATGTGGCGGCGTTTTTGGGCGTCAGCTCAGGCCTGATTCGCGCCTTTATGGCCCAGCGCCGATTGAGCGGCACCGAAAGCCGCTCCTTGTTGCGTAGCTTGGCAGGTATTCGCTCCTTTGTGCGCCATCTCGAGCGCGCGGGCAAAGGCCAAGCTTCCGCCTTTGCGGCTGTCAAAGCGCCCAAAATCGCCCGAACTTTGCCAAAGCCCATCAAAGCCTCGGCCGCGCGCGACCTCTCCAACGCCCAGACCCATGCCGAGACCGACAAAGAGCCTTGGATCGCAGCGCGCGATGCTGCCGTCCTCTCCCTGCTCTATGGCGCGGGCCTTCGTATCTCCGAGGCCACTTCCATCAAGCGCCAAGATGCACCCATTGATGGCCAAGACATGCTGAATGTTTTGGGTAAGGGGCAAAAGACACGCCGTCTGCCCATCATTGAGCCGGTGCGACGCGTCATCGAATCCTATATCGAACTGTGCCCCTATGATTTGGCACCTGACGGTCCGCTGTTTGTGGGCGCCAAAGGCGGGCCACTGTCGCCGCGTATTATTCAGCTAGCGATGCAGCGTTTGCGCGGCGCTCTTGGCCTGCCCTCCAGTGCCACGCCCCATGCGCTGCGCCATTCCTTTGCCACGCATCTGTTGGGACGCGGTGGCGATTTGCGCACCATTCAAGAATTGCTCGGCCACGCCTCGCTCTCCACAACGCAGCTCTATACGGGTGTTGATTCGCAACGTCTCATGGATGCCTACGCATCAGCCCATCCACGCGCCCGCACAGCGCCACAAAAGGTCGCGGATTAGCGATTGCGAATATTGGCCCAAAGGACTGCGATCTGCTGACGCAGACGCATTTTGATTGGCGCAATCACATGCGCGACCCGCACACGAATCTCGGCCAGAATTTGTTTGGCGCGCAGTTTAATCGGTGCGACCTGTTGATCGGCCCAATCGTGAACACGCAGAACAAATTTATACAATTCTGCAAACCAGCGGATCGAAAGCAATTTATCTTTGCAGGCGTTGAAGATGAAAGCGACGAGCGCGAGCTTAATCAATTCGGCAACGATATAGAGCGCAAGGCCCGCCAGAATTTGATATTGCGCAAACAGCCAGAACGACGCCAATTTCATTGGCTCGGTCACAATGAACGGAATGCTAAAGACTGCCAGAGTGGGATAGGGCGCAAGGCCATCCATGAAGCGCAACACAGCGCGCTTGAAATTTTCCAGTGGGACAAGATCAATCAACCAGCCAATCAGGCGATTGAGATGATCCCACAACCAGCTCAGCCCAAGAAAGACAAGGGCAAAGCTGGTCCAGAGGAAGTTACGAAATGAAATCACTTGAGATCCATTTCTCGTCCGTTCAATCAGATATGAATCGGACGCTTATCAACGGCCATCGCTGCTTCTTTCACAGCTTCCGCCATGGTGGGATGCGCGTGGCATGTGCGGGCCATATCTTCGGCTGAGCCACCAAACTCCATCAGCATTGCTGCTTCTGCAATCAACTCACCAGCACCGGCTGCAATGATATGCACGCCAAGCACGCGATCAGTTGTGGCGTCGGCCAAGACTTTCACAAAGCCATCGGTCTGGCGCATCGCGCGCGCACGGCCATTGGCTGTGAAGGGGAATTTGCCGACCTTGTAGGCAATGCCTGCAGCCTTCAATTCTTCTTCCGTTTTACCAACAGAAGCCACTTCTGGCATTGTGTAGACGACGCCGGGAATGACATCGTAATTCACATGACCATGTTGGCCTGCAAGAATTTCGGCAACGGCCACGCCTTCATCCTCAGCCTTATGCGCAAGCATTGGTCCGCGCACCACATCGCCAATGGCGTAGATGCCGGGGATCTTTGTTGCAAAGTGATTATCAATGGCAATCTTGCCGCGATCCAATTCAAGACCAAGCGCTTCAAGACCCAAACCATCTGTGTAGGGACGACGGCCAACGGCCACCAACACAACATCAGCCTCAACAACACTCGCGTCGCCACCAGCCGCAGGTTCAATCGTCACCTTAGCGCCAGTCTTTGTGGTCTCAACTTTGGAAACCTTATGCGACAGCTGGAATTTGAAACCCTGCTTTTCCAAAATGCGCTGGAATTGCTTGGCCACATCCAAATCCATGCCGGGCAGGATACGGTCGAGATATTCAACAACTGTGACATCAGCACCCAAACGCGCCCAGACTGAGCCAAGCTCAAGACCAATCACGCCAGCACCAATCACCACCATTTTGGCAGGGACTTTTTCAAGAACGAGTGCGCCAGTTGACGACACAACAATCTTCTCATCAATCGTCACGCCGGGCAGATGGGCCACATCTGAACCAGTGGCAATCACAATGTTCTTGGTCTCGAGAATTTTGGTCTGACCATTGATGCTATCAGTAACCTTCACCTTGCCAGCAGCGGGGATCGAGCCGTGACCTGTGAATGTGTCGACCTTGTTTTTCTTGAGCAAGAAACCAACGCCGCCGACATTGGCCGACACCGTCTCATCCTTGTGCTTCATCATGGCAGCCATATCGAGCTTTGGCTTGCCAACGATCACGCCGAGTGCTGGCAAATCATGGCCAGCCTGTTCGAACATTTCTGACGCATGCAACAAAGCTTTGGATGGAATGCAGCCAATGTTCAAACATGTGCCGCCATGCGTCGCGCGCTTTTCAACAACAGCAACCTTCATACCCAATTGGGCGGCACGAATGGCGCAGACATATCCGCCCGGACCTGTTCCAATTACAACGAGATCATAGGTCATAAATGTCTCCGCTCAATTCGTTTGGCTAAACTGGGAATGGGGTTTGATTACAGATCGAGAACGAGACGTGCTGGATCCTCAAGCGCTTCCTTCACGCGCACAAGGAAAGTCACGGCCTCTTTGCCGTCCACAACGCGGTGATCGTAGGACAGAGCGAGATACATCATCGGACGCAGCTCAATCTTGCCGTTCACAGCCATTGGACGTTCTTGAATTTTGTGCATGCCCAGAATACCAGACTGCGGTGCATTCAAGATTGGCGTTGACATCAACGAACCGTAGATGCCGCCATTCGTGATCGTGAATGTGCCGCCCTGCATTTCTTCGATCTTCAACTGACCATCGCGTGCGCGACGACCATAGTTTGCAATCGTCTTTTCGATCTGAGCCAGACCCATTGTGTCTGCATCACGCACCACTGGAACAACGAGGCCCTTATCAGTGCCAACGGCAATACCCAGATGGTAATAGTTCTTGTAGACGAGATCAGTGCCGTCGATTTCTGCGTTCACCGCAGGAATGTCCTTCAATGCACCAACGCAAGCCTTGACGAAGAAGCTCATGAAACCAAGCTTGGCGCCATGCTTCTTTTCAAAGATGTCCTTGTAGCGATTGCGCAGCGCCATCACTTCCGTCATGTCGACTTCGTTGAAAGTCGTGAGCATGGCGGCGGTGTTCTGCGCTTCCTTCAAGCGGCGCGAAATCGTCTGGCGCAACTTGGTCATGCGCACGCGCTCTTCGCGTGACGCATCATCGGCAACAGAGGCTGGACGCATAGCAACAGGCGCGCTTGCTGGAGCAGCCATCGCTGCCAAGACATCGCCCTTCAACACCTGACCGCGCTTGCCAGAACCGGCAACAGCATCAAGCGACACTTGATTGTCAGCAGCAATCTTTGCAGCAGCTGGAGCCGCTGGCATTTTTGCAGATGGCGCAGCAGCAGCAGGTGCTGCAACAGGAGCAGCGGCTGCAGCAGGGGCTGATACAGCGCCAGCACCAGCAGAGGCGATCTGACCCAGCAGAGCACCAGCAGAAACTGTCTCGCCATCCTTGGCTGTGATTTCGGCCAAGACGCCAGCAGCTGGCGCATTGACTTCCAACGTCACCTTATCGGTTTCAAGCTCAAGCAAAGGCTCATCAGCCTTCACTACATCGCCGGGCTTCTTGAACCATTTGCCAATCGTTGCTTCTGAGACCGATTCACCAAGTGTCGGGACACGAATTTCTGTAGCCATTTGTCACTCCCGCGCAGTGCGCGGCCTTTCAGATTGTTTTGAGTTAAGCGGCGAACACGTCGTCGAGGAATGCTTTCAATTGTGCTTGATGCTTTGACATCAGACCCGTGGCTGTTGCGGCCGATGCAGGACGCCCTGCATATTGCGCGCGCTTGGACTTACAGCCAGCCTGTGTGAGCACCCATTCAAGATAAGGCTCAACAAAGGTCCACGATCCCATGTTCTTTGGCTCTTCCTGACACCAAACAACATCCGCCTTTTTGAAGCGGGACAGTTCGTGCACGAGGGCCTTCAATGGGAACGGATACAATTGCTCGACGCGCAGCAGGTAGACATCGTCGATGCCGCGCTTTTCGCGATCCTCAAGCAAATCGTAATAGACCTTACCAGAGCACAGAACCACGCGACGGATCTTCTCATCCTTCGCAAGCTTGATACCCTCGCCCTTATTGTTTTCTGCATCATCCCAAAGCAAGCGATGGAAGGATGTGCCACCAGCCATCTCGCTGAGCTTAGACACAGCGCGCTTGTGGCGCAGCAATGACTTTGGCGTCATGAGAATGAGTGGCTTGCGGAAATCGCGCTTCAACTGGCGACGCAGAATGTGGAAGTAATTGGCAGGCGTGGTGCAATTGGCCACCTGCATATTATCTTCTGCGCATTGCTGTAAGAAGCGTTCCAAACGTGCTGACGAATGTTCTGGACCCTGTCCCTCGTAGCCATGCGGCAACAAGCAAACCAGACCCGACATGCGCAACCATTTACGCTCACCCGATGAGATGAACTGATCGAACAACACCTGCGCACCATTGGCGAAATCGCCAAACTGCGCTTCCCAAAGTGTCAGAGCATTTGGCTCAGTCAGCGAATAGCCATATTCAAAACCAAGCACGGCCTCTTCAGACAGCATGGAGTTGATGACTTCGTAACGCGACTGACCATCACGAATGTGATTGATCGGCACGTAACGCGCTTCTGTTTCTTGATCGATCAACACCGAATGGCGCTGCGAGAATGTACCACGCTCGCAATCTTGACCCGACAAACGAACAGGATGTCCTTCATTGACGAGACCCGCAAACGCAAGCGCTTCAGCCATCGCCCAATCAACACCCTCGCCCGTCTCAACCATCTTGCGACGGCCTTCGAGGAAGCGATTGATTGTCTTATGAACTTGGAAGCCTTCCGGCACTGAAGAAATCTTTTCGCCCAATGACTTAAGGAGTGGCATATCAATGCCAGACTGACCGCGGCGGGCTTCGTCACCTAATTCCTGCGCAGCCTTCAGACCTGACCAACGACCGTCCAACCAGTCAGCCTTGTTTGGCTTATAGGATTGTCCAGCCTCAGCCTCAGCATCGAGACGCGTGCGCCAATCAGCGCGCAGCTTCTCAACTTCGCCAGCCGTGAGCACGCCTTCTTCAACGAGCTTCTTGGAATAGATCTCAAGCGTTGAGGCATGGGCGCGAATTTTCTTATACATGAGCGGCTGTGTGAAGCCGGGCTCATCACCCTCGTTATGGCCGTAACGGCGATAGCAGAACATGTCGACGACGACAGGCTTGTGGAATTTCTGACGAAACTCAATCGCGATCTTAGCGGCGTAGACGACAGCTTCTGGATCATCACCATTCACATGGAAGATCGGCGCTTCAATCATCTTGGCCACATCCGATGGATAAGGCGTTGAGCGTGAGTAGCGTGGATAGGTCGTGAAACCGATCTGATTGTTGATGATGAAATGGATCGAACCGCCTGTTCGATGGCCCTTAATGCCCGACAGACCAAAACATTCAGCAACAACACCTTGACCAGCAAAGGCCGCATCGCCGTGGATCAACAATGGCAGCACTTGTGTGCGCTCAACAATGTCGCCCAGCTGATCTTGCTTGGCGCGCACTTTACCCAACACAACAGGATCAGCGATTTCAAGATGCGATGGATTGGCGGTCAGTGACAAATGCACTTTGATGCCATCAAATTCGCGATCCGACGATGCACCCAAATGGTACTTCACATCGCCCGAACCTTCGACGTCGTCTGGCGTGAATGAACCGCCCTTGAACTCGTGGAAGATGGCGCGATGCGGCTTGCCCATGACTTGTGACAAAACGTTGAGACGGCCGCGATGGGCCATGCCCACCACGATGTCTTTCACGCCAAGCGCACCACCGCGCTTGATGATCTGCTCAAGCGCTGGAATCATAGCCTCACTGCCATCAAGGCCGAAGCGCTTGGTGCCAGTAAATTTCACATCGCAGAATTTTTCAAAACCTTCAGCTTCAATAAGCTTGTTCAGGATGGCGCGCTTGCCTTCCTTCGTGAAGGTGATCTCTTTGTTGAGACCTTCAATGCGCTCCTGCATCCATGCCTTTTCGGCTGGATCGGACATGTGCATAAATTCGAAGCCAATGTTTTCGCAATAGGTGCGACGCAGAATGGCGAGCATTTCATTCAGGGTCGCATATTCGAGACCCAAAACTTTATCGATGAAAATCTTGCGATCATAATCGGCTTCAGTGAAACCGTAGCTCGATGGATGCAGCTCTTCATGATCCTTGCGTGGCTCAAGGCCGAGCGGATCGAGATTGGCGTGCAAATGGCCGCGCATACGATAAGCGCGGATCATCATCAGAGCACGAACGCTGTCACGCGTGGCGCGCAACAGATCAGCGTCGGAGAGATTGGTGCCAGCCTCGGCGGTCTTCGCTTTGATTTTATCGCCAGTGGTTTTTTCCACCACCGCCCAATTGCCATCAAGTGCCGAGACGATGTCGCCATTGGCGTGAATTGGCCAGTTGGGCTTGGTCCAAGACGCACCCTTCGCGAGCTTCTCAACATCTGCTTTGTTGTCTTGCAGTGCTGCGAAAAAATCTTGCCATTCGACATCTACGCTGGCGGGATCTTTTTCATACCGCGCATAGAGATCCTCAATATAGGCGGCATTGCCACCATAGAGGAATGAAGTCTGGAGAAGTGCGTCGTTCTGTTCCTGGCGTGCCATATCCTGGCTCCTACCTAAGCTTTTTCGTGATGTTTGGTGCGGATCAAATAGAACAACCGCCCCCGAAGGGGCGGTTGATGTTTTTATTTACCGGCTAGTAGGTCGACAAGTGTTTTACCAAGGCGCGCTGGCGATGGTGAAACACGAATGCCGGCTGCTTCCATGGCTGCAATCTTGTCTTCCGCGCCGCCCTTGCCGCCCGAAATGATTGCGCCTGCATGGCCCATGCGACGGCCTGGAGGTGCTGTGCGTCCAGCAATAAAGCCAACCATTGGCTTCTTGCGGCCGCGCTTGGCTTCGTCGATCAAGAACTGCGCTGCATCTTCTTCAGCTGAACCGCCGATTTCACCAATCATGATGATGGAAGCTGTCTTGGGATCAGCCAAGAACATTTCCAACACGTCGATGAACTCAGTGCCCTTCACAGGATCGCCGCCGATGCCCACAGCCGTTGTCTGGCCAAGACCTTCGCGTGTCGTCTGATACACAGCTTCATAGGTGAGCGTGCCGGAGCGCGACACAATACCAACATTGCCTGGCTTGAAGATGTTGCCTGGCATAATGCCGATTTTGCATTCGCCAGCTGTCATCACGCCTGGGCAGTTTGGCCCGATCAAACGTGACTTGGAACCCGACAAAGCGCGCTTCACTTTGATCATGTCTTCGACAGGAATGCCTTCGGTGATGCAAACGATCAGAGCGATCTCAGCTGCAATCGCTTCACAGATCGCATCAGCAGCACCTGGTGGTGGCACATAGATCACAGACGCATCAGCGCCAGTCTTGTCGCGAGCTTCAATCACAGTGTCGAACACTGGCAGGTTCAGATGGGTTGAACCACCCTTGCCTGGCGATGTGCCGCCAACCATTTTTGTGCCGTAAGCAATTGCTTGCTCAGAATGAAAGGTTCCGTTCTTGCCAGTGAAACCCTGACAAATAACCTTGGTGTTACGATCGATAAGAACTGACATTATGCGGCCTCCTTAACGGCCTTGACGATCTTTTGAGCCGCGTCGTCGAGATCATCAGCCGGAATGACATTCAGACCTGATTCAAGAATGATTTTCTTACCAAGCTCAACATTAGTGCCCTCGAGGCGCACAACGAGAGGCACGGTCAGACCAACTTCCTTCACTGCAGCAATCACGCCTTCTGCGATCACGTCGCAGCGCATAATGCCACCAAAGATGTTGACGAGAATGCCCTTCACGTTTTCATCAGCAGTGATGATCTTAAACGCTGAAGTGACCTTCTCCTTAGTTGCGCCACCGCCCACATCGAGGAAGTTGGCAGGAGCCTCACCATAAAGCTTGATGATGTCCATCGTCGCCATCGCCAAACCAGCGCCATTGACCATGCAGCCAATCGTACCATCGAGCGTGATGTAGTTGAGGTCGTGCTTAGACGCTTCGATTTCCTTGGCGTCTTCTTCTGTCTCGTCGCGCAGAGCCAACATGTCTGGCTGGCGGTACATTGCGTTGCCGTCGAAGGAAACCTTCGCATCAAGGCACTTCAACTCACCCGTCTTGGTGATGATGAGTGGATTGATTTCCAGCATCTCCATGTCCTTGGCAACAAAGGCTGTGTAGAGCTGGCCGATGAGCTTATTGGCCTGCTTGGCCAGATCGCCCGTCAAACCAAGAGCCTTGGCAACCGTGCGACCATGATGCGGCATAATGCCGGTGGCTGGATCGACGGAGAAGGAATGGATCAATTCTGGTGTGTCATGCGCAACAGTTTCAATGTCCATACCGCCTTCGGTCGAGACAACAAATGAAACGCGTGATGTGACACGATCAACGAGAGCGGAGAGATAGAACTCCTTCTCGATGTCAGAACCGTCTTCGATGTAGAGACGATTGACCTGCTTACCAGCTGGGCCAGTCTGAATTGTAACAAGTGTGTTGCCGAGCATTTGCTTGGCAAACAATTTGACTTCGTCAATGGACTTGGCCAAACGCACGCCGCCCTTATCGCCAGCAGCGGCTTCTTTGAACTTGCCCTTGCCGCGACCACCTGCGTGGATCTGCGATTTGACGACCCAAAGCGGTCCGCCCAATTCCTTGGCAGCGGCTTCGGCATCAGCTGCATTCAGAATTGCAATTCCGCGTGACACGGGAACTCCAAATTCTTTCAAGACAGCCTTGGCTTGATATTCATGAATATTCATATGTTCTATTCCCTCGAACGAGAGTTACCGACGGATCAGGTGATCCCGGTGTGAAGAGTTAAGCGAAAGCTGGATTGATGACCTTGCAGGCATCAACAAGGCTCTTCACTGAAGCAACCGATTTGGTGAACATCTCTGATTCAGCTGCATCGAGGCTGATTTCAACGATCTTCTCAACGCCATTGGCGCCGATGATGACAGGCACGCCCACATACATATCCTTCACGCCGTACTGGCCAGAAAGATAGGCTGCACATGGCATGACGCGACGCTTGTCCTTGAGATAGCTCTCGGCCATCGCAATTGCGGAAGCGGCTGGTGCGTAGAAGGCTGAGCCGGTCTTGAGCAGATTGACGATCTCGCCGCCGCCCGAACGGGTGCGCTGCAAGATAGCATCGATCTTAGCCTGTGTTGTCCAACCCATCTTGATCAGGTCAGGCAATGGAATACCAGCAACCGTCGAGTAACGAACGGAAGGAACCATGTCATCGCCATGGCCGCCGAGCACGAAGGCTGTGACGTCTTCAACAGAGACATTGAATTCTTCGGAGAGGAAATAACGGAAGCGCGCTGAATCCAACACGCCAGCCATGCCGACAACTTTGTTTGTTGGAAGGCCGCATGATTTCTGCAAAGCCCACACCATCGCGTCCAGCGGGTTGGTGATGCAGATCACGAAAGCGTTCGGCGCATATTGCTTGATGCCAGCGCCAACAGATTCCATCACCTTAAGGTTGATGCCGAGAAGATCGTCGCGGCTCATGCCGGGCTTGCGTGGCACGCCAGCCGTCACGATGATGACATCGGAACCAGCAATGGCGGAATAATCATTGGCGCCTGACATCTTGGCGTTGAAGCCATCAACAGGAGCGGATTCTGCAAGATCGAGTGCTTTGCCCTGAGGCGTGCCCTCAGAAATATCGAACAGAACAATGTCACCTAATTCTTTAAGACCAGCGAGGTGAGCGAGTGTTCCGCCAATTTGACCAGAGCCAATCAAAGCAATCTTGTTGCGCGCCATGTTACATTCCCTGTGTTTGAGGCTGATGGAACTGCCGCCACCTAGGCCCCGCCTGTAAGTCCGGCATTTCCATGACTCCTTCGGGCTAGGCTTTCAAGTTGAAAGAAAGGCTAACCAAGCGTTAGAAGTCAGGGCCTTCAGACGTGTCTGCCAAGCTTATAAGGGCGTTTCACTCACAGAATCAGTGGCTTGTAAGGGTAAATCAGCCCAGAAAGACCCCCAAACCCTCCAACGAAAAAGATGTTTCAAATTACAAAATTTGTTTTTTGTAACACCTTTCGCTTGGCAGCCCCGCTGGATGCCAACTTGCCGCTACTTGGCAATACGCGCGCCCATCGCCCGGACCGTGGCTGCGGCCACCCGGTCAAATCTCACATTCAGCTCATGGCTAGGAATCTCAGCGTCGAGACGAATACAGACCGGATGGATAAAGCGGTGCAGGGCATCAAACACAAACGCCACCAATTGGCGACGGCTGCCAGCGGTGAACAATCCGCCGGCCACACCCTCTTCCACAATGCGCTGAATCTCATCTCTGATCCGCGCGCGATGCTTTTTGGCAAAGCCGCGTCCCTTGTCGGTGGCGCTTGCAAAAATAGCAAACCATTCCGGATCAGTTTCTAATTTCTGGCGATAGGTGCGAAAGATCACGCCGCAAATGCGCTCCAGCTTATCGTAAGCGGGGTCGGGTCCATCGGCGACATCGCGCAAGGCCATCTCTAGCGGCTTCAACCAATGTCCGATAACGGCATCGATGAGCGCCGACTTGGTTGCAAAGTAGCGATAGACATTGGCGTGCGACATATTGGCTTCTTGCGCAATGCCAACAACGGTTGTGCGCGCCAAGCCAAAGCGGCGCACATGGTCGGCTGCCAGTGCGAGCAATTTGGCATCGGTTGCTTCAACCGCTTCTGTCACGTTTCCACCAAACCGCTGGTATCACCTGAACCCTCAGAGGCCGCGCGCCCATGGGGCAGAGCCAGATAATCAGTCGATTGCATTTCAATCAAGCGCGACACGGTGCGATCAAACTCAAACGCCTCGCGACCATATTCGCCCAGATAGAGCTTGTCGGGTGCAGCCATCGCCGAGACAATTACCTTCACATGCTGATCGTAGAGCGCATCAATCAGATTGATAAACCGCTTGGCTTCATTTCTTTTTTCAGGCGGCATCACCGGAATGTCTTCGATGCACACGGTGTGAAAATTCTGCGCAATGGCGATGTAATCAGACGCACCCAGTGCGACTTCGCACAGCTCACTAAATGATACGCGCGCAACACCACCAGCCGTCTCGCGCAAATGAAGATCGCGCCCCATCACATCCAACACAATCGGATCGCCGGATTCGCGGCCCGTCAAGGAGCTGAACATGCCATCAATGGCCGTCTTGGCTACACCATCGGCCGGGCAATAATAGACCGGCGCGCCGCCCAATTTCTCCAAACGAAAATCTGTGCGCGCCTCAAGTTTCAACACGCGCATTTTGTCTTGGATCATACCGATGAAGGGCAAAAACAAAGCGCGGTTGAGACCGCCTTCATACAAACGCTGCGGCTCCACATTGGATGTGGCGACCACCACAATGCCCTTGGCGAAGAGCGCTTGAAACAAACGGCCCAGCAACATTGCGTCTGCAATGTCAGACACAATGAACTCATCAAAGCACAACAGCCACGCTTCTTTGGCAAGCGCTTCGGCCACAGGGGCAATCGGATCATCGCCCTTTACAGTGCCGGCTTTCTTCAGCTTGCGCCATTCATGAATACGCGCATGCACATCAGCCAAAAACGCATGGAAGTGGACGCGCTTTTTCCTCTGAATGGGAATGGCGGCAAAAAACAGATCCATAAGCATGGTTTTGCCACGCCCCACAGATCCCCAAATATACAGGCCGCGCGGAACGGCAGCGGCGCGCTTGGCAAAGATCCAACCCAAAGCGCTGGTTTTTCGGCTCAGCCGATGTTCGCACAATTCTGCGAGCAAGCGATCCAACTCGTGAATGACAGCAATCTGCGCTGGGTCTCGTTCCAGATGCGCCTTTTGCACCTGAGCCGCATAGCGCTCATAGATTGGCGACAACACTGGCAGCGCTCCGCGAATTAAAATGTCAGATGAAGTTTTAGGCGGGGCTTATGCCACAACGCAAAAGCATCCACGCAGACTATTGTCCGCGTGGATGAAAAGATTAGAGCTGACGCGTAATCATCATGTTCTTGATTTCGGCGATGGCCTTTGCAGGGTTGAGACCCTTCGGGCATGCCTTCGCGCAGTTCATGATCGTATGGCAACGATAGAGGCGGAACGGATCCTCGAGATTGTCGAGGCGTTCGCCAGTTGCTTCATCACGTGAATCGATGAGCCAACGATAGGCTTGCAACAAAGCTGCTGGGCCTAGATAGCGATCACCATTCCACCAATAGCTTGGGCAAGATGTTGAGCAGCAAGCGCACAAAATGCACTCATACAAACCATCGAGCTTCGAGCGATCTTCAGGTGACTGCTTCCACTCAGCTTCTGGCTGCGGCGTGTCTGTCTTGAGCCATGGCTCAATCGAAGCATGCTGTGCGTAGAACTGTGTGAGATCAGGAACAAGATCCTTCACCACCGGCATATGCGGCAGCGGGTAAATCTTGACCACACCCTTCACCTCATCCAGCGCCTTGGTGCAGGCCAGAGTGTTGGTGCCATCAATGTTCATCGCGCACGATCCGCAAATGCCTTCGCGGCATGAACGGCGGAAGGTCAGCGTTGGATCAATGTTGTTCTTGATCCACAAAGTGGCATCCAGAACCATCGGGCCGCAATCATCCATATCGACAAAATAGGTGTCGATGCGTGGATTGGACTCATCATCCGGATCCCAGCGATAGATGCGGAATTCACGCAAATTATTTGCGCCGGCTGGCTTTGGCCAAACCTTGCCCTCCGTGGGGCGGGAATTCTTCGGAAGTAACAATTCTACCATTGTCATCTAGCCCTATATGCCGGCCCGAAGGCGGCTTGAAAGATCAATAAACGCGTGCCTTCGGCTCGATATATTCGATCTCATCGGTCATCGTGTAGGTGTGGACGGGACGGTAATCGATATCGATCTTGCCCTTCGCCTCATCTGCCCAAGCCAAAGTATGCTTCATCCATTCCTTGTCATCGCGGTTCGGGAAATCCTCACGCGCATGTGCGCCGCGGCTTTCCTGACGGTTGAGAGCGGAATCCATCGTCACAACTGCCTGAATGAGCAGATTGTCGAATTCCATCGTCTCAATCAGATCCGAATTCCAGATCAATGAACGATCGCTGATCTTGATGTCAGGCATGGCCTTCCACACATCGTGAATGGCCTGTGAGCCTTCTTCGAGAATTTCGCCAGTGCGGAACACGGCGCAATTGCTCTGCATCGTTGCCTGCATTTTGGCGCGCAATGTTGCAGTTGGCGTGCTGCCCTTGGCCCAACGATATTTGTCGAGACGCGAGAGCGACATCTCAGCCGAATTGGCTGGCAGTTCTGGCTGCTTCTGACCTGGTGTCACGAGTTCGCGTGCGCGCAGACCAGCTGCACGACCAAACACCACAAGATCGATCAGCGAGTTTGAACCCAAACGGTTAGCACCATGGATCGACACGCAAGCGGCCTCACCCAAAGCCATCAGACCCGGTACAACCGAATCCGCATTGCCGTCCTTCTTGGTCAGCACTTCGCCGTGATAATTGGTTGGAATACCGCCCATGTTGTAATGCACGGTTGGAATGACCGGGATCGGCTCCTTGGTCACATCAACACCTGCGAAGATGCGTGCGCTTTCTGAAATGCCAGGAAGACGCTCATGCAAGATCTTTGGATCAAGATGATCGAGATGCAGATAGATGTGATCCTTGTTGCGACCAACGCCACGACCTTCACGAATTTCGATTGTCATCGCGCGCGAGACAACGTCACGTGACGCCAGATCCTTAGCTGATGGTGCGTAACGCTCCATGAAGCGCTCGCCATTGCCGTTGGTGACATAGCCACCTTCGCCACGTGCGCCTTCAGTGATCAAGCAGCCCGAGCCGTAAATGCCGGTTGGATGGAATTGCACGAACTCCATATCCTGCAAAGGCAGACCAGCGCGCAACACCATCGCATTGCCATCACCCGTGCAGGTGTGGGCGGATGTGGCGGAGAAATAAGCGCGTCCATAACCGCCAGTGGCCAGAATGGTCAAAGCTGAACGGAAACGATGGATCGAACCATCATCCATCTTGATGCAGATTACGCCGACGCAACGGCCTTCCGAATCCATGATGAGATCAATGGCGAAATATTCGATGAAGAATTCTGTCTTGTTGCGCAGCGCCTGTCCGTAGAGCGTGTGCAAAATGGCGTGGCCGGTGCGATCTGCTGCAGCGCATGTGCGCTGGGCTGTGCCCTTACCAAATTCTGTCGTCATACCACCGAAGGGGCGCTGATAAATCTTGCCCTCTTCCGTGCGTGAGAACGGTACGCCCCAATGTTCTAGCTCGTACACAGCTTCTGGCGCATTGCGGCAGAGATATTCAATCGCGTCTTGGTCGCCGAGCCAATCAGAGCCCTTAACCGTGTCATACATGTGCCAGCGCCAATCGTCGCGACCCATGTTGCCAAGCGCTGCCGAAATACCGCCTTGGGCAGCAACCGTATGCGAGCGTGTTGGAAAGACTTTCGAGATACAGGCGGTGCGAAGCCCAGCCTGCGAACAACCGACAGTCGCGCGCAAACCTGCGCCGCCTGCACCGATGACGACAACGTCAAACGTGTGGTCGGTAATGGGATAAGCTGAACCGTTTTGACCGGGAGCTGATGAGGTGGCCATAGATATGCCTTTCAACGACGCTGGATGTCGATCATCCGAAAATTAAACGAAGCTAATGCGCAAGATTGCGTAGACGCAGGCTAGCCCGATGACGACACAGAAGAATGTGTTGGCCAGCAGCGCCCAATGTTTGGAATGCGCGCCGTGAACATAATCTTCAATGATAGTTTGCATGCCGAGCATCATGTGGAAAATGCCGGTTCCCAAAAACAGCAACATCAAAAGCGCTGGCACGGGCGAACCCAAAGTGCTGCGCACAGTTGCGTAATCTTTGCCAATCAGGGACAGGACCAACCACACAAAACCGATGGTGAGTGGAACGAGCGCGATGGAGGTCGCGCGCATGTGCCAATTGTGCTGCGTGCCCGAGCGCGCTGCGCCCAAATAACGAACGCGCGAAGTGGCCGTGCGAAGGGAGTGAGATTCGTTGAACATGAGTGCCCTTCCTATCGCACAGCGTAAGCGATGACCCACACCAGAATGGTGAGGATAATGCCGCCGCCCAAAGTGGCTTGCGCCAAATATTCACGCTCTGGATGGTCCATGCCCCGTCCGGTGTCCCAGATGAAGTGACGAAGACCGCCCATCAGATGATGAAACAGGGCCCAAGTGAACCCGAATAGGATCACGCGACCAATGATGGACGCCAGAAAGGTGGAGATAACCGAAAAGGATTTCGCATCGGTTGCTGCAGCCACCAGCCACCAGACCAGCAAAAGCGTGCCCACATAGAGCGCGGTGCCGGTGATGCGGTGTGCGATCGACATCATCATCGTCAGCATAGGACGATAAATATCTAGGTGAGGCGACAGAGGCCGCCTTGAAGATGCCGGTGCAGAGGGTGTTTTGACCTCAGCCATGTTCTAATGCCCTCAAAAAGTTCGTATAATGCTTCCCTAATCCAAGACGCTCGTCAGCGCAACGCTCACGAAGTCTCAAGATCCAGTCAAAGCGGTTTTGATAAAGCTAAAAGCGTCCAAAGACGCCCAATCAGCTCCACCCTGCATATTACCCAATTCACACAGCTTTGGATCTAATAAAAAAGTCGTCGGCAGCCCAAGGGCCTTGCCTTCGCGCTTCAGAATTTGGAACACATTGGCGGTCGGATCGGCATAAAGTGCCAGAGATTTGGCCCCGGCATCCTTGAAAAAGGCGGCCCGCCGGTCAAGCTTAGCTGTATCGATGCTAATCGTCACGACCTCAAATTTATCGCTGCCCAGACTGGCTTGGAGCTTATCGAGGGCCGGGATTTCTTCCCGGCAGGGTACGCACCACGTTGCCCAAATATTCACCAAAAGCCATTTGCCCTTAAAATCGCTCAGGGCTTTGGGGCTACCATCTGGGGCTAGGAACGTGAGGTTTGTGAAGGGTTTGGGCTTGGGCGACAAAGCAAAAGCGGCGATCTCGCCCTTCACCACGGGTGCCAATGCGGCCCTGATCGGCACGCTCCCCAAACAATCGCTAGCAATTTGAGTGTCTTTATCCGCAGCTTCCTTGCCCGTTCTGCCCATCATCCCGTATAGGATGAAAGAAAGAGACAAGAGTCCTGCTGCCACGATCAGCCGAGTCCAGACTGCTTTACGCTTCACGGCGGGGGCTTGGGGGCTCGGATCTGGATTTTGGTCTGGATTGGTCATTTCGCTAGATTCTCAGGGGCACAGAATGAGCAACAAGATGTGGGGCGGTCGGTTTGAGACCGGTCCCGATGCGATCATGGAGGAAATCAACGCTTCCATCGGTTTCGATTACCGTCTTGCCACTCAAGATATCTCTGCTTCAAAAGCCCATGTGGCAATGCTGGGCGCGAAAGAAATTATACCAATTGCCGATGTCGCAGCCATCGATAAGGGCCTCGATCAGGTCGCGCAAGAGATTCAAGCGGGCACCTTTGCCTTCTCGCGGAGCCTTGAAGACATTCATATGAATGTCGAATCGCGCTTGGCAGACATCATT
>CAIUDK010000177.1 GCA_903897875.1 uncultured Hyphomicrobiales bacterium | reverse complement strand
TATCGCGTTTTGGGCATCATCCATATGAAATGGGCGACGGTGCCGGGCCGATTTAAGGATTACATTTCAACGCCTAAGCAGAATGATTATCGCTCACTCCACACCACAGTGGTGGGGCCGGGTCGTCAGCGCGTGGAATTGCAGATCCGCACCGAGCATATGCATGACATCGCCGAGAACGGCATTGCCGCCCATGCGCTCTACAAGGACGGCCGCATTATTGAGGCCGAAGGACAGACGCACGAAAGCCGCGCCTATCAATGGTTGCGCCGTACGATTGAGATGCTCGACGAAGGCGATAGTCCAGAAGAGTTTCTGGAGCATACCAAGCTCGAATTGTTTCTCGATCAGGTGTTTTGTTTTACGCCCAAGGGCCGCTTGATTGCTCTGCCGCGTGGCGCGACGCCGATTGATTTTGCCTATGCGGTGCATACCGAATTGGGCAATAGCGCCGTGGGCGCCAAGATCAATGGTCGCATCGCGCCCTTGCTGTCAGAATTGCAGAACGGCGACGAGGTCGATATCGCCCGCTCTGAAGGCCAAGTGCCTCCAGCTGCTTGGGAATCGATTGTTATTACGGGCAAAGCGCGGGCTGCCATTCGGCGCGCCACGCGTGATGCCGTGCGTGAACAATACGCCGGTCTGGGCCGCCAGATTTTGCTGCGTGCGTTTGAGCGTGCAGACAAACCATTTGCCGATGATAAGTTGAAAAGCGCGCTGCCACGTTTGGCGCGCCAGACTGTTGATGATGTGTTGGCGTCCGTTGGGCGGGGCGAGATGTTTTCGGGCGACGTTGTGCGCGCCGTCTATCCTGAGTTCAAGGATGCGCGCAGTCCGGGTGTTGTGCCAGCCAAGGGCGAGGGCGGATGGTTTGGTCTGAAGCGGGCCGCCAGCCTTGTCTTCAAAGTGCCGGGTGCAACGCCAGCCGTTTCTGAAAATGCCATTCCGATCCGTGGCTTGGGTGGCGATCTCCCCGTGAGCTTTGCGCCCAATGGCGGTGCCGTGCCAGGGGATCGCATCATCGGCATTCTGACGCCCGGCGAGGGCATCACGATCTATCCGATCCAAAGCCCGGCTCTGACGGCGTTTGATGACCAGCCCGAGCGCTGGCTCGATGTGCGGTGGGATTTGGAAGAGGGCCGCAAGGAGTTCTTCCCCGCGCAGGTTAAAATCACGACGATCAATGAGCCCGGCGCTTTGGGCATCATCGCGACCGTGATTGGCGATTCAGGTGCCAATATCGATCACGTCGAGTTCATGGCCCGCTCGTCAGACTTCCGCGACATCGTTCTGGATCTGCAAGTCTATGATCTGAAACATCTAACGGCGATTATGTCGCAGCTGAAGGGCAAGAGCGTCGTCTCGAAGGTGGAGCGGGTGAACGGTTAGGTCGGCCTTGTGCCGCACCGCTTGGCCGAGGTAAATGATCCCAACGATTTGAAACAGTGAGCATGAGTTCCATGACGCAAGAAGAAGTTCTCGAAGAATTCCGCGCCTCAGGGGCGTTGCTGACCGGCCATTTCATTCTGACCTCGGGTCGGCGCAGCCCAACATTTTTGCAAAAAATGTTTGTGTTTCAGTACCCTGATCGCACCGAGCGGCTGTGCAAGGCCTTGGCCGAGCTGGTGACCGCGAAGTTTGGCAAGATCGATATCGTGATCTCGCCAGCGGTGGGCGGCATTGTGCCCGGCTATGAGACGGCCCGGCATTTGGGCGCCATGTCCATGTTCGTCGAGCGTGTCGATGGCAAATTTGAGCTGCGTCGTGGGTTTGAAATTCCAGCCGGCGCTCGCGTGCTTGTGGTGGATGATATTTTGACCACGGGGCTTTCGTATCGTGAGACTTTGGACGCTTTGCGCGGACATCCGGGCACCATCGTGGGCGCTGCTTGCTTGATTGATCGCTCAGGTGGCAAGGCCGATATTGGCGTGCCACGTGTGTGCCTAGCAACGCTCAACGTGCCCGATTACGCCGCTGATGATTTGCCGCCAGAATTGGCAGCCATTCCAGCGATTAAGCCGGGCAGCAGAGGCATTACGGCAGGGGCCACAAAATGACAGCAGCGCGCTTGCGATTGGGTGTGAATATTGACCATGTGGCCACTGTGCGAAATGCGCGTGGCGGCGTGGTGCCTGATCCCGTGCGCGCGGCTTTGCTGGCGATTGAGGCGGGGGCTGATGGCATTACCGCCCATCTGCGCGAAGATCGTCGGCATATTCGAGATGAGGATATGGCGCGCCTGAAACGCGAGATTTCCAAACCACTGAATTTTGAAATGGCCGCCACCGACGACATGGTGGCGATTGCTTTGCGCACACGGCCCCACGCGTCCTGCCTCGTGCCCGAAAAGCGCAGCGAGCGCACGACGGAGGGCGGGCTGGATGTGATTGGTGGCCACGACCATCTGAAATTTGTGACCGCTGAATTGAAGCGCGCCTCCATTCGTGTGTCGCTGTTCATTGAGCCTTCCATGGAAGCCCTTGAAGCGGCTCATTCAATTGGCGCACCTGTGGTTGAACTGCACACCGGTTCTTGGTGCGATAGTTTGTCGCATGGCGAGACAGAGCGCGCCGCCCATGAGTTTGAGCGGATCACACGGGCCGCCCAACATGCCGCAAAGCTGGGGATCGAATGCCACGCTGGCCATGGGCTTGATTACGAGACAGCCCGCACGATTGCGCGTTTGCCGCAGATTGTTGAGCTCAACATTGGCCATTTTCTGATTGGCGAAGCAATTTTTGTGGGCCTTCCAACGGCGATCCGCACCATGCGGGCGGCGATGGATGAGGGGCGGGCGCACGCAGTATGATTATCGGAATGGGTTCAGACCTTTGCGATATCCGGCGTGTTGAAAAGACATTGCAGCGGTTTGGCTCACGTTTCGTGGAGCGCTGCTTTACGACCACCGAGCAGACCAAATCTGACCATCGTAAAGATCGCGCGGGCTCATATGCCAAGCGCTTTGCGGCCAAAGAGGCCTGCGCCAAGGCGCTGGGGACGGGCCTGAACGATGGTGTGTTCTGGCGGGATATGGGCGTGGTCAATCTGCCATCAGGCAAGCCTACGCTGCATCTGACGGGCGGCGCGGCCCAAAAGCTAGCCGAGCTGACGCCCAAGGGCCATAAGGCCGTGATCCACCTGACCATTACGGATGAATTTCCGATTGCTCAGGCGCATGTTCTGATTGAAGCCGTTCAGACTGACCACTCAGCCTAGTTGGGTGTCCGTTACCCCTTGGCGCATTGGCCTTGAATGGGTATACCTCACCTATTGTGCGGCGCGGAAACTTTGACTCGCGCGGCGAACGGTCTTCATCGACCCAGACTAAGAGATGTTTTCATGACTGAACCCGCTGGGTTGGATAAGAAACGCCGTGCGGAAGAGGGTGGTTTGGGCGAGAGCCTTAAAGTCGCCTTTCAGGCACTCCTGATTGCGCTTGTTGTGCGCACGCTGTTGTTCCAGCCTTTTAACATTCCATCAGGCTCATTGATCCCAACATTGCTGATTGGCGATTATCTGTTCGTCTCGAAATATTCCTATGGCTATTCAAAGGTTTCGTTGCCTTTGGCACCTGCGTTTTTGCCCCCCGGTCGCGTGATGGCCTCTGAGCCTAAGCGGGGCGATGTGGCTGTTTTCAAACTGCCGCGTGATGGCCAAACCGATTACATCAAACGCGTCATTGGCTTGCCCGGCGATAAGATCCAGATGGTCAATGGTCGGCTCTCGATCAACGGACAGATTGTGCCGCGCGAAGCCACCGATAAAATCCGCACGACGGATGTTTATGGCCGCCTTGCAGAGGTGCCGACCTATCGCGAAACTTTGCCCGGCGGCGTCTCGCATCTCATCATCGAACGCGATGGTGATACAGGTTTCTATGACAATACAGGCATTTATGAAGTGCCTCCGAATCATTACTTCATGATGGGCGACAACCGCGACAATTCGACAGATTCGCGCGTGCCTGCCGATCAGGGTGGCGTGGGCTTTGTGCCATTTGATAATTTTGTTGGGCGCGCTGAAGTGATCTTCTTCTCGGTGGAAGAGGGTGAGGCCGCTTGGCAGTTCTGGCGTTGGCCACAAACTGTGCGCTGGGGCCGTATTTTCCAGCCGGTACGCTGATGACGCTCAAGACCGAAAATCTAGCGATCCACGAACTTGAGGCTCAGCTGGGGCATGTCTTTGCAGACAAGGATCTGCTGCATAAGGCACTGACCCATGTCAGCGCTGTGGTGGGCGCTAAACGGACACAGACCTATCAACGGCTTGAGTTTTTGGGTGACCGGGTGTTGGGGCTGGTTGTCAGCGAGATGCTCTGTCAGGCCTTCCCTAATGCCGAAGAGGGTGAGCTGTCTCGACGCCTAGCCGATTTGGTGCGCAAGGAAAGCTGCGCTGAAGTTGCGCGAGACCTTGGCGTGAGCCCATTTTTGCGGCTCGGCGGTAGCGAGGTCAAAAGCGGGCGCGACAACGAGGCCATTCTGGCTGACGTGTGCGAGTCTATTATCGGCGCAATTTTCCTCGATGCAGGCTATGATGTCACCAAGACGCAGGTGATGCGCTGGTTCTTGCCTCGCATGCAAGCCCCAAAACGGCCGCTCCGGGATGCCAAGACAAGCTTGCAAGAGTGGGTTCAGGCGCGCGGACTGGCAACGCCTGCCTATCGTGAAATTTCAAGAACGGGCCCCGCCCATGCGCCGCATTTTGTGATTGGCGTTGATGTGGAAGGGTTCGTGACTGTGGAAGCCAATGGCACCTCGAAAAGAGCTGCAGAACAGGCCGCCGCAGAAGCTTTTATGGTGCGAGAGGGCGTATGGAATGTGCCCGCCGCACCCAGCATTAAGTAGGAGTGAGTTTGGAACAGCCTGAAAATACACGATGCGGATTTGTGGCGCTCATTGGCGCGCCAAATGCTGGAAAGTCGACGCTCATCAATGCGTTAGTCGGCTCGAAGGTCTCAATCGTATCGCGCAAGGTGCAGACAACCCGGACCTTGGTTCGCGGCATCGCGATGGAAGGCGAGGCGCAGATCATTTTCGTTGATACGCCGGGCATTTTCGTGCCCAAGCGCCGCTTGGACCGCGCGATGGTGACATCGGCTTGGGCCGGCGCTGGTGACGCTGACGTGATCGCGCTGTTGATCGATGTGCATCGTGGCTTGGACGAGGAAACGCAGTCAATTTTGGAGCGCATGGCGCAGCTGAAGCAGCGCAAAGTTCTGCTGCTCAACAAGATCGATATGGTGGAAGCCCCCAGCCTATTGGCGCTGACCGCACGCGTGTCCGAGCTTGTTAAATTCGACGAAACCTTCATGATTTCAGCGCTTAAGCGCCATGGTCTGCCAAAGGTGTTGGAGAAATTGGGCGCGATGATGCGGCCCGGTCCATGGCTGTATCCTGAAGATCAGATCTCGGATGCACCGATCCGCTCGCTGGCGGCCGAAATCACACGCGAGAAGATTTTCGAGCGTCTGCATGATGAATTGCCGTATCAGATCACAGTTGAAACTGATCAGTGGAAAGAATTGCCAGACGGTTCAGCCCGTGTTGAGCAGACCATTTATGTCATGCGCGACGGTCAAAAGAAGATCGTTATTGGCGACAATGGCAATATGCTGAAATCGATCGGCACATCATCTCGCAAAGAGATTATGGAAGCTGCTGAATGCAAAGTTCATCTGTTCCTCTTCGTCAAAGTTCGTGAGAATTGGGCAGACGATCCAAATCGCTATCGCGAAATGGGACTGGAATTTCCAAAGAAGTAAGGAAGATCATGTCAAAGGCGCAATTTTCAGTGGCTCGCGAAGAGATGATGACCGCCTATCGCTATGTGACGGGGCCTGACGATGCGACGTTTTGTCATCGTATTACAGAGGCTTTGAGCAAGGGCTGGTCGTTGTATGGGTCACCGACTTTGACGTTTGATCCGATCAAGGGCCGCGTCATTTGCGGGCAGGCGATTACCAAGGATGTTGAGGGCAAAACCTATAGCCCCGATGTCAAACTTGGAGAGCTATAGGCGGCTAAAGCCATGGAATGGCGCGACGAAGCCATTGTGCTGGGCATCAAGCATCACGGCGAGAACTCGGTGATCGTCGAGTTGCTGACCAAAGCGCACGGCCGCCATTCGGGGCTGGTGCGCTCTGGCCGCTCCAAGCAGATGCGCCCGGTGCTGCAGGCTGGCAACAGCGTTGACTGCCTTTGGCGCGCAAGGCTCGAAGAGCATTTGGGAAATTTCACACTAGAGGGCACGCGGCTGAGGGCTGCGAGCTTTATGGAATCGGCTTTGGCGCTGCATGGCGTCAATTTGTTGAGCGCTTTGCTGCGGCTTTTGCCCGAGCGCGATCCACAAATTGAGATCTATGAGGCTGCCGAAATCATCCTCAACCACGTCGAGACGCCCGAAATTATTCCAGCCTTGCTGGTTCGCTTAGAGCTGGCAATCCTGACGGAATTGGGCTTTGGGTTGGACTTAAGCACCTGCGCGGTGACGGCCGAGCCGGGCGATTTGGTCTATGTGTCGCCCAAATCAGGCCGGGCGGTGAGCCGCACGGCAGGCGCGGCTTGGCACGATAGGCTTTTGACTTTGCCCGCTTTTTTGAGCGCAGAGGGCACGAGCCCAAACCCGCAAGATGTGATTGCGGGCTTTATGCTGACCGGATTTTTTCTGGAGCGGAATGTCTATTTGCCCAGGGGGCAGATGGTGCCTGATGCGCGGCGGGCCTTATTGGCCTGCCTATCGCCAGCGGCTTAGTTTGGGTTTTGGGTGCAGACTGGGCGCATTTCCATACGGCTAACGCCATAACCTTCATCTACGGCAACTTCAGTCATTGGGCAGTCAGCAGAAGCTTGGCGACCGATTTGGGCCTCGGTATTGCCAGTAAAGGCCACGGCAACGCCGATGGCGAGGGTCGTGAAGAGCGCAAAGCCAAGAATAGGTAGTGTTTTGAACATTATGGGTCACATTTAATGAGTGGAAGAATTTGAAATGACGGCAAAACGCCGACTCGTCATCTAATTACTCCGAACTTGATAAATAGATCCTTTACAAAGAGATAGTGCACTGCGGCAACACTGCATTGCTAAGTTAGTTTTTGTGTCTTTTTGCCGCTTTACAGCTCCCAAACCATTGCGGCGACTCGTGGGTTCGGCTAGGCGAGGGGCATGGGAAAATCCGTTCGACCACCTGTCCCCGATAGGGGAATTGACGATGTTAATCTGCGAGAAGCGCTAGAAGAGCGTTATCTGGCCTATGCGCTCTCGACCATTATGGGCCGGGCGCTGCCTGATGCGCGTGATGGGCTAAAGCCCGTTCATCGCCGAATTCTCTTTGGAATGCATATACTTAAGCTTGATCCGGGCACCGCGTTCAAGAAATGCGCGAAGATTGTCGGTGACGTGATGGGTTCGTTCCATCCGCATGGCGATCAGGCGATTTATGATGCTCTGGT
>CAIUDK010000176.1 GCA_903897875.1 uncultured Hyphomicrobiales bacterium | reverse complement strand
CTGTTCAAATCCGAGTGCTTGTCGCTTAGCTGAGCAACACCGCCCTGAACGCCGATGTAAAGCCCACCCGCGTTCGACACAGCCAAAATTGGAGCAGCCGCGGCGCTCTTCCTTGATGGAAGGTCAGAAGCCAGCGCGGCGCTGGAAAGAACAGCAACAGACGCTGTTGCGATTAGAAATGTCTTAAATGACATAATGAACCCTTTTAAAAAATGTCGAAGACGACCGAACCAATAATTCTCAATCTCGAGAACTCAGCCTCCAACTTAGCAATATTGATCTGAGGGGGCGACTCTTAACGCCTCATTAAGAGTTGAAAATCTGAAACTGTTGCCATTTAGTAACACAAATATTGCTGTAATAGAAACAACTAATAATATCTATCTATTGAATATCTCGATGTTCAATAGCTGATTTTAATAATGAAAAGTAATAACCATGGCTATAAAGACTGTGTCTAAATAGTAACAGCTGTGGATTATGCTTTGATTTGAAGAATTCATTGCTCCCCTGACTGGAATAATATTGCTATAAAAAATCCAGATTCTCGGAAATGAGAATTGCGAGTTCGGTCGTCTGCGACCATCCAGTAAAAGTAAGGGGTTACTATGTCATTCAAGACACTTCTACTTGCAACAGCTTCTGTTGTAGCAATCTCAAGCGGCGCAATGGCTGCTGATCTTCCTTCAAAGAAGGGCGCTGCTGCTGCTCCTCTTCCAGTTTTCACATGGACTGGCTTCTATGTTGGCGCGTCTGTTGGCACTGTAAGCAGCATGACTGATTATAGCAGCGCTGACTACGGCAGCTGGGAGAAGTCAAGCACACAGGGTTCTGGCGCTCTTGCTGGACTTGGTGCTGGTTACAACTATCAGTACGGCAATGTTGTTGTTGGTCTTGAAGGTGACTACTCCTTCGCAACTGCTAAAAGCGGATTTGGTGACTCCAACTACGTAGCTGGCGAATCAAAGCTCACCGGCTTTGGCACATTGCGCGCACGTTTCGGTTTTGCGCTTGACCGCACATTGGTCTACGCAACTGGTGGTCTTGCCATCGCTAACCTTCAGTCAAAGACAGTCCTGTATAATGATGATGCAGATTGCCGTTCGGCTTTCAAGAAGGCATCATTTGGTTGGACAGCTGGTGCAGGTGTTGAGCACGCTCTTAGCAACAACGTAACACTCAAGATCGAAGCTCTTTATGCTGATTTTGGTAAGAAGAGTGTTCTCAACAGCGATAATTGCGGTTGTACAACAAGCTTCAAGAACACAGCTGCAGTTGCTCGCGTTGGCTTGAACTACAAGTTCTAATCAGAACTTAAGCCATAAGAATTTAAGGCCGGACTGAAAAGTCCGGCCTTTTTTATTGCGCTTTATCTGAGTGCGTGAAGCCGCTTTTAGCCCAGCAACAATTCACGCACGCGCGCGCGAACAATCTTGCCCATTTCATTTCGCTTAATGCGATCCACTTTCTTAATCTGCGCCAGCTTCCAGCGCGGATTCTTGGCAAGCAGAAGATTTTGCATGGCCGTTTCATCAAGCATTTGGTTCGAGATGACGGTTGCCCACATTTCAGTCTGGCCATTGGGTGTGGGCATGGAAATCACGGCCACATCCACAACGCCGGGATGTCCAATCAACACCTGCTCCAATTGCTCGGGCGCAACATATTGACCATCGATCACGATGGCATCGGCAAAGCGGCCGATCAGTGACAGCATGCGATCATCGGATATTTTCCCAATATCACCGGGATACATCCAGTCATGGGCGGCTTGTTTGCCCACAGCCAAATCATATCCCTGCCATTGGCTGCGCACGCGCAGGCGCCCCTCAATACCCGCCGCAACTGGCGTGTCGTCGGGACCAATGATTTCAACATCTATCCAAGGCGCTAGATGGCCGGTGGAGCCTGGCACGTCTAACAACCGATCAATGTGATCGAAGGCAACTGGGCCTGACTCTGTCGAGCTGTAAACGCACATGACATCTTTGCACAGGCGGGCACGCACCTGCGGAACAAGATCAGGTGCCATGGCATTGCCGCCAAATTTAATCAGCCGCAACGAAGGCGTTGGAATGGGTGTTTTGCGATGCTCTTCGACCATGGCACGCAAATGCTGCGGATTGGCCACAAGCAGATCGACATTGTAGAGCGCAATCATGTGCAATGCGTCCATAGCGGTGTCTGCAAAGACCAGCGCATGACCATAGGCGAGCGCTTGGAGGGCCGAACCAAATCCGAGGCTCGAGTTGAGCACCGGCAGGCACATCATGCGATCCCAGGGGGCCAGAGCCAGCGTGCGCCGACCTGTGATGATACGATCCTCAACCACGCGTGCGCTCATGCCGATGGCTTTTGGCGCGGCTGTGGTGCCTGAAGACATAATGATGCGCGCAAGATCGTCATCGGCAAAGCCGGCGGGGCGCGGTGCATCTGGCTTGAAAGGACGACCAAACCAATCGTCCTTGAGTATAATCAATTTGCCAAGATGAGGCATGACTTGGTTTTGATCGCTGATAACGGCATCAACTTTCAAACCAGACTGAGACAAATCTTCCTTGCCCGTCACAGACACTGAGACAATTCCCAAGCGATAGAGTGCGCTCACCACGATCAGGTGGCGTGTTTGGCTTTCAACACGCACGGCAATTGTTTGGCTTCTGTTCAGTCCAGCTTCCAGAATCGCCGTTTCAACCGAGCGAATCCCTGACATCAGCATGCCGTAGCTTACAACCCGATCAGCTAAGATAATGGCTTGCTTCTCAGGGTTAGAGCGACCGTAGTAAAAGATCATATCGACGAAGTTCATTACCAAAACCCTTAGCTTACGCACCGCACTATATTATCGACATGATCGATATTTACTAGGCAAAGGCGGCTGAGTGAAGCGGTTTATTGAAATGAGACATCCCAAGAGACTTGAGAGACTTCGATGACGCAGTGACGCTCACTTCACAGACAGAGGAAATAGAATCGTCCACTGCGTGCCATTGGGCGATGTGTCCACGTGGTAATTGCCTTTAATCAGCTCGATCAGACTGCGCACGAGGTTGATGCCGCGGCGTGTTGTTTTTTGATGCACGTCAAAACCCCGACCATCGTCTTGAATCAGAATTTTACCGGTGTGGGGATGATCAGTGCCACGCAGAACAGAAACCTTGATATGCCCCTTGTTTGATGGACATGCGTGATCATAACTATTGGTAACAAGCTCAGCGACGATGATGCCCAGTGTTGTGAGGAGATCAGCTCGCACAATCAGTCGTTCAGATTCACACTCCAAATGAATGTCGCGTTTGGATGATCTTTGAAATTCCGCAATATCGGCACAAAGCGTTTTTGCTGACGCACCAAAATCATTTTTTTCGGCCATCTGATAGCCGCTCAAATTGTTATAAACGGACGCGAGCGTCACAACCCGCCGAGCGATGGCTTTGATCCCCTTTTTATCATTTTCGCTGGAAACAACGTCCAATTGCTGGTTGATCATGTGATAGACGAGTTGAAGATTATTGATAATTCGATGATTTAATTCTTCCGATAAAATTTTGTTTTTTTCGATGTCCCTGTTCTTTTCCTCAATCAGTTTTTTCATTTTGCGTATGGACGTTTTGAGCAATTCCAAATTGTCTGATTTTGCAACTGCATTCCCCAAAACCTCGGCAAACGACGTTATAAAAAGAACCTCATCGGCGTCGTAATGATGATCTCTGGCGCTTGCGACTTCTAAAACTCCATAGGGGGTTGTCGCCCCCGGAATGACCACATCGACTGTGGATGCAATTTTATGTTTTGCATAAATATGTGAGAGAGGCGATTTTGGCGCGCCGTTCAATTCTCCATAAATGACTGGCTTCAGACTGGAAAATGCGTGGGTTTGTGGGCAAGTTTCATCGAGCTTTGAAATGGTTTTTCCAAAGAGGCTTTTGTCCCAACCTGTGCTGGCTTCAACGCGAAAATCATTTTCCTTTTTTCTATGTCGGAAAATCACACAGAACTGAGCCTCGATCGCAGCCGAACAGGCGCGGGCGGCTTCCCCTAACAGCGATTTTCGGCCCGTGCTTCCAAGCGCGAACTTTCCAAATTGGGCAATGGCAGCCTGCTGTTTCAAAAGCTTGCGAACTTCGGCAAGGCCGTCACGGCTGAGCGGCATCGTCAATTCCCCAACCCGTCAAATGTCCAGACCCTAGCGTCCAAACCAATGCCGACATATGGCGGCGCAAAGCCAAAGCTTGCCCACAAAGCTTGCCCAGCCCACAAAGCTTGCCCAAACGCGCGTCTCAACCGCCAACGATGTGAAGGCACCTAAAGTTTCACGCGCGATTGGCGTGGCAGCCCAGCTCTCATCCAGCGGCGCGTTCAGCCTGAGCCATAACGATGTGCTCCATCTCAACCCATTGATGAGTCATTACAGGCAAGCCTCACGCAGGCAGCTGATTGTCATGAAAGATTGAATCTTAGTCGTCAAACTTTATAGCGCAATGCACACAGAGATAAGGGCGATGTGGATGGGCTTGGAGGGGGTGCTGGCAGATGGATTCAAAATAGTATAAGAAGCAAATATAAACACGGGGGGACTACAATGGCCGTTCTATCTGCAACCGATCTGAAAAAGATCCCGGGCTACGTCATTAAGCATGACCCCAATGAGGTCATCCCAAACGCGGCTCAAATCAAAGCTGTGGTGCGCAATTGCTATCTCATCATTGCCGCAAACACGTTTTGGCTTCTCATTCCGTTTTTTGGACTGATTTCTGGCAATAACATTCCAGTGATTTTTTCGGGGCTCATCCTTTCAAGCGCCGTTCTGTTCTTGAGCAATAACTACCTGGGCAAGCGCTGGTATTATTATTCAGAATTCACTGAAGGCACGCCTTATCAGAGCCACCTCGATAACATCGATCACATCGGTTTCCGCACCTTCTTTGTTGCGCTGGTGAGCGGTCTAGCGTTCCTGATTTCATCCGTCTTCATCACCAACCTCTTCAAATCCAGCCTCGGCCAATATCTCGTGCTCGCACTTGATGTTGCTTTGAGCGCTGTTTTGATTTCGCTGGCAGTTTGGATTTTGAAGCGCGTGACCGTCGGTCTTGCTCTTGCTACAAAAGAACAGCCCTACGCTTAAGAGCTCATTTCTAAAATAAAAAAGGCCGCTTCATCGTTGTGATGAGGCGGCCTTTTTTGTTGCTCGTTTTTGCTCTTGGCTGACTTTTGAAAACGGCCCCTACACAGCCACTTTGAAATCAGCCTCGGTCTTGCTTTTGATCTCGTCAAGGCTCACGCCATCGGCCAGCTCAATCAACGTCATGCCGCCTGTGCCGCTCTTGTCGATGGTAAACACGCCCAGATCGGTAATGACCATATCGACCACGGCCGCGCCTGTGAGGGGCAGGTTGCAGCGATGCAGAAGCTTTGGTCCATCCTTGGCCACATGCTCCATCACGACGACAACTTTTTTGACGCCCGCGACAAGATCCATCGCGCCGCCCATGCCCTTCACCATCTTGCCCGGAATCATCCAATTGGCCAGATCGCCATTCTCAGCCACCTGCATCGCGCCCAAGATCGAGAGATCAATATGGCCGCCACGGATCATGGCGAACGAATCTGCGCTCGAAAAGAAGCTGGTGGTGGGCAGTTCGGTGATCGTCTGCTTGCCTGCATTGATCAGGTCAGCATCTTCATCGCCCTCATAGGGAAACGGCCCCATGCCGAGCATGCCATTCTCGCTTTGCAGCTGCACTTCCATGCCCAAGGGGATGAAGTTGGACACAAGGGTGGGAATACCAATGCCCAAATTGACATAGAAGCCATCGCGTAATTCTTTAGCGGCGCGGGCGGCCATCTGTTCACGTGTCCAGGCCATTCAAAATCTCCCTGAAAGTCGGTGCGATGTTTTGACTCAAAACATCTGCGAAGCGTGTGTCGGTTGAGGCCGTCGCCTTAAGCGAAGATTCTTAAGCGATGATTCTGGGACGTGTGGTGCGCTGCTCAATGCGCTTGACCACATTGGGCACATGCACGATGCGCTTGACGAAAATGCCCGGCGTAATGATGTGGTCGGGATCAATCTGGCCCGGCTCCACCAAATGCTCCACTTGCGCAATCGTCATCTTGGCAGCGGTTGCCATCACGGGATTAAAATTGCGCGCCGTTTTGCGATAGACAAGATTGCCCTCAGTGTCGCCCTTCCAAGCGTGCACAAGCGCAATATCAGCCACGAGGCCACGTTCCATCAAAAAGGTTTCGCCATCGAACACGCGGGTCTCTTTGCCCTCCGCGATCAATGTGCCAACACCCGTCTTGGTGAAGAAGGCCGGAATGCCAGCACCACCGGCGCGGATGCGTTCGGCCAATGTGCCTTGTGGGTTGAATTCCAGCTCCAACTCGCCGCCCAAAAATTGTTGGGCAAACAATTTGTTCTCGCCAACATAGGACGAGATCATCTTTTTGATTTGGCGGGTTTCCAAAAGAATTCCAAGACCAATGCCATCTACGCCAGCATTGTTGGAAATCACCGTGAGGTTTTTGGCCCCCGATAGTTTCACCGCTTCAATGAGGGTTTCTGGAATACCGCAGAGGCCAAAGCCACCAGACATGAGGGTCATGCCATCTTTGATGAGGCCTGCAAGCGCCAGTTGTGCGTCGGGATAGACTTTTTTCATCGGAAGCTCACCAGTCCGGGAAGATCAATTTTGGGCAACATGTCTATATTTTTTCATATTACGCCGGCGGCCGGAAACCAAGTCCTTTTGGGCCGCCCGCTCACTATCGAAAGGATAAGGTCGCGCCAAAGGATAAGCTCGCGAAAGGGTAAGTCGGCCAACGCTGATGTCGACCCCGCCACCTTGCCCGTAGCGCAGCCGATCTGCCTCAGGTATAGGGACTGCGAAGCTTACCCGACGTTCCGGATGTCGCCATGTCATTTCTAACGGTCTATTCGCGTGTTTTGCGCCAACTCCGCCCCGAGGCCAATTTGGCCTATCTGTTGGTTGCGGCCAATCTGGCGCTCGCCATCGCACAATTTGCCGAGCCAGTGCTGTTTGGCCGTATCATTGACCAATTGGTCGGTGCGCAAGCGCAAGGCCGGGTGCCTGTTTGGGGCGAGTTGCTGCCTTTGCTGGGCACATGGGTCGGCTTTGGCCTGTTCACCATCGGTGCCGCTGTCTTGGTCGCGCTCAATGCTGATCGCCTGTCGCATCGCCGCCGCTTGGCCGTGATGGCTGATTATTTTGACCATGTGCTGCATTTGCCGATGGGTTTCCATACGGCAACCCATTCTGGCCGCTTGTTGAAAGTCATGCTGGATGGCGTATCGGGCATGGCCAGCGTGTGGCTGTCGTTCTTTCGCGAGAATTGCGCATCCTTTGTGGCGCTGTTTGTTTTGCTGCCCGCCTCGCTGTTCATCAATTGGCGGCTGGCACTTTTGCTCATCATTCTGGTTGCGCTGTTTGGTTGTTTGACGACCTATGTGTTGCGCAAGACAGAAGGCTTGCAGCAAGAGGTTGAGAAATTTCATTCAGACCTTGCTGAGCGTGCCTCGGATGCACTGGGCAATGTGGCTGTCATTCAAAGCTTTACGCGCATTGATGCTGAGACGAGTGCGCTGCGCCAAGTCACGCAAAAATTGCTGAGCGCGCAATTGCCTGTGTTGTCTTGGTGGGCTGTGGCCGCGGTTGCGACCAAGTCGGCGGCGACATTGACGCTTGTGGCGATTTTTATTCTTGGCACGTCGCTGCATTTGCAAGGTCTGGCAACGATTGGTGAAATTGTTACCTTTATGAACTTTGCCACTTTGCTTATTGCGCGCCTCGAGCAGGTCGTGGGCTTCGTCAATTGGATCGTTATGCTGATTCCAAAGCTCGTCGATTTCTTTGCCGTGGTTGATACAGCGCCGATGGTGAGTGACCGTGTAGATGCCCGCGATGCGGGTCGCCTTGTGGGTCAAGTGAGCTTTGAGGCCGTTAGTTTTTCGTATGACTCAAGTCGCACTGCTGTTGAAAACGTCAGCTTTGACGTGGCACCGGGCGACACAATTGCTTTGGTGGGGGCTACGGGGTCAGGCAAATCCACAACATTGGGATTGCTGCATCGTGTGTTTGATCCCACGCATGGATCCATCCGCATTGATGGCACAGACATTCGCGATATGACCTTGGTGTCTTTGCGCAGAAATATTGGCGTCGTGTTTCAAGAGCCAATGTTGTTTGCCCGCACGATTGAGGAAAATCTGCGCATTGGTAAGCCAGATGCAAACGCGCAAGATATTGCGCTGGCGCTTGAGCGCGCCCAAGCGCAAGACTTTGTGGCCCATCAAGCGCAAGGTTTGCAAACCATTATTGGTGAGCGCGGTCGTTCCTTGTCTGGTGGTGAGCGTCAGCGTCTGTCGATTGCACGCGCCCTGCTCAAAGATCCACCGATCATGATTTTGGATGAGGCGACCAGCGCACTCGATGCCAATACCGAGCGCCAGCTACAAGTGGCATTGGAGGCGGCAACGCGCGGGCGCACCACGTTTGTGATTGCTCATCGCTTGGCCACAATCCGCAACGCCACGCGCATCATTCTGTTCGAAAAGGGCCGCGTTATTGAGAGCGGCAGCTTTGATGAACTTGTGAAAAAGAATGGGGCGTTTGCCAAATTGGCGCGCGCGCAATTTATGATTGGGGCCGAGAGTCCTGTTGTGTCTCCTGCTGATCCAGTCGTGCGTTAATCAGCCGTCGTTCTCGTGATCAGGAACTTCCATCCGCTTCATATTCAAAAGCGTGATGCGGTTTTTGACCTTGCGTGCCACTTCAAAGCGAAAGCCGTGGAAGGCAAACACTTGCCCGACTTCGGGAATGGCGCGGGCCTCGTGGATCACCAGACCTGCGATGGTTGTCGCCTCTTCATCAGGGAGTGCCCAATCCATCGCGCGGTTGAGATCGCGCACGGGCACCGAGCCCTCGACATTGATCGAGCCATTGGGAAGCTGTTTGACACCTTGCATGGCGATGTCATGTTCGTCGCGAATGTCGCCAACGATTTCTTCCAAAATATCTTCCAGCGTCACCAAGCCCATGACGACGCCATATTCATCGATCACCAGCGCAAAGTGCGTCTTGCGTTCTTTGAAGGCTTTGAGCTGATCGCGCAGACTGGTTGAGCCGGGCACGAACCATGGCTCGGACGCCACTTCGCTGATGTCGAGCTTGTCAGCGTCGCCACCCACATAGGCCAGAGCGCGCAGCAAATCCTTGGCGTGAAGAATGCCAACAATATTTTCTTGATCCTCGCGCCAGACAGGCAGGCGCGTATAGGCAGAAGCCAGCACTTCGCGAACAAGATCGCGTGGTGGCAGATCAATATTGATCGTGCGCATTTTGGTGCGATGAATCATCACATCCGACACCGACAATTCATCCAGCACCAGAATGGCGCCAAACATATCGCGATGCTCGCGCTCCACGCCGCCTTCACGATGCAGCAGATCCACCGCGCTCATCAAATCTTCGCGTGAGGCGAGAATGGATGTGTGCTGACCCACCTTCAGACCAATCAAGCGCATGATGGTGCCCACCAAAGCATCCACTGCAGTCAGAACGGGGCCAAACAAAATGACAAAAAAAGCCGCCATGCGCGACACGTTTAACGACGTGCCGTCAGGATGATTGATGGCAATGGTTTTTGGCAAAACTTCAGCAAAGATCAGCAGTAAAATGGTCATGACGCCGGTGGCAATCAAAACGCCGCTATCACCAAAAATGCCCACAAGCACATTGGTCATAAAAGCGGAGGCACCAATGTTGACGACCGTATTGCCCAGCAACATCGCGCCAATCAATCGCGCGCGTGAGCCCAGCAAACGCAAGACACGTCCGGCGCGTTTGTCGCCCGCTTTTTCAAGCGAGTGCATCCGCGCACGTGACGCAGCGGTCAGCGCCGTTTCAGAGGCCGAGAAAAAAGCCGACAGTGTGATGCAGAGAAAAACGATAGAGGCTGCAATCCACAGATCGATATCAACGGTATCGCCCGAGGCACCGTGCATATCAGATCTCCGTCAATTCGCGCTCAAGATATGAGCGCACAGCCTCGGCTGGAACATTCTTGGCAACAAAGCTTTGCCCGATGCCACGCAATAGAATGAAAGTGAGCGCGCCGCGTTGCACCTTTTTATCTTGATACATGGCTTCCAAAATCGCATCCGCTCCTGCATTGAGGCCGTGGATCTGATTGATCCGCGTTGGCAATCCCACCGCTTTGAGATGCTGTTCCACACGCGCCACATCCTCAAGGCCGCAATGGCCCAGTTGATGCGACAAGCGCAGTGCGCACATCATACCGATGGCCACACCTTCGCCGTGGATCAGACGCGCACTGTCATAATGCGTGAGTGTTTCGAGTGCGTGGCCAAAGGTATGTCCCAGATTCAACAGCGCGCGATCACCCTGTTCGGTTTCATCGCGTGCCACAACATTGGCTTTGCTTTGGCAGCTTTGCGCAATGGCTTCGATCAGCTCGGGGCCATGATTGAAAATGACCTGCCAATTGTCTTCCAGCCATTTGAAGAAAGCCAGATTGTCGATCAGGCCATATTTGGCGACCTCGGCATAGCCAGCTTTAAAATGGCGCGGTGACAAAGTCTTGAGCGTCGCTGTATCGGCCAACACAAGGGCTGGCTGGTGAAAAGCGCCAATGAGATTTTTGCCGTGATCGGAATTGATTCCGGTCTTGCCGCCCACCGACGAATCGACTTGCGCCAAAAGCGTTGTGGGAATTTGGATGAAGTTCATGCCGCGGCGGATGGAGGCGGCTGCAAAGCCTGCCAGATCACCAACCACACCGCCACCCAGCGCGATAATCAAATCACCTCGCTCCATGCGTGCCGCAATGATGGTTTCGCAAACGGTTGTGAATCCCGCAAAACTTTTCGAGCCTTCGCCCGGTGCCACAATCACCGTCGAGTGACGGATAAAGGCCGCATCGAGACTGGCGCGCACAGCGTCCAAATGTTGGCCAGCGACGTTGCGGTCGGTGACGATGGCGCAAGAGGAGCCGGGAAACAATTTTGCAATGCGTTGACCAGCGGTTTCAATCAGGCCGTTGCCGATGAAAATTTCATAGCTCCGCGCGCCCAGAGTGACATGAACATTGGCAGGTTGTGCGGCCGGCATCGACGTTTCAGATCCAATGGACGTTGCAGGCCGCGTCATGTGGTGGATTTTCAAACGCGCCAAAGGTGCCAAACCACTTTCGAGCGTGCCGAGAATTTTATCTACCATGTTTTCGTGCGGACCATCGCGCGAGACCACGGAGAAGTCGGCCTGCGCATAGATCGGATAGCGTTCATCGATCAGACGGCGCATCGTTGTTTCAGGATCAGACGTTTGCAGCAAAGGTCGGTTGACGCGTTTGCGCACGCGCCGAATCAATACATCGACATCGGCCTTGATCCAGATGGAAACGCCGTTCTTGATAATATCGTCGCGCGTGGCTTGCTGAATGAAAGCACCGCCACCTGTGGCTACAACGCGCTGGCCCTCGCTGAGCAGGCGCGTCACCACGCGACGCTCGCCATCGCGGAAATAGGGCTCGCCATGGCGGGCGAAAATCTCTGGGATGGTCATCCCAGCCGCACTTTCAATTTCATGATCAGCATCAACGAATTGCAGGCCGAGTGCCACGGCCAGCCGCCGGCCAACCGAGGTTTTGCCAGCCCCCATCATGCCGACAAGCACCAAGGATCGCCCATTTAACTGGTCGATAATCGCTTTGGCGCGCGGGTCGCGGTGTCCGTCCTGGTCTGGAGCCTTCAGAGGCAGGACGCTATCGGCATCTGTCATGAGTTATAAGGACCTTTGATTTAGGTCGTCCTAGCACGTTGAGGCGTTAGGTTTAAGAGGGGTGTGGGCTTTATGACATTTGAGTTGGCTGTTGCGTCCAGTCCCATCTCATGATGTTTAAGACTGAATTGAACGGAGATGTCCTTTGCCGAGCTTGATACGATTTCTTTTGATGGTCGCTATTTTGGCAGGATTGGCTTGGGGCGCAATGATCGCTTTGGTTGTCTTTGTCGATCCGCAGCCACGCGATATCAGCCAAAGCCTGCCGCCGAACCGCTTGGGTAAGTAGGCATGGTGGCTAAAACCCCATCACAATCCTTGGTGGACGGTTTTTTGGATATGCTGTCGGCCGAGCGTGGCGCCGCCAAGAATACGCTTGATGCCTATCGTCGCGATCTGGCGGATTATCTTGGCTTTATGGCCACCAAGCGCGCCACCCCCCTCAAGATCGATTCGGCCGGTGTGCGCTCTTATCTGATGGATTTGGACGCGCGCGGTTTTCAGTCTTCCTCAGCGGCGCGCCGCCTGTCCTCGCTGCGCCAATTCCATCGTTTTCTCTATGCCGAAGGCCATCGCGCTGATGATCCGACCTTGGTGTTGGAAGGTCCGCGCAAGGCTCGCCCGCTGCCCAAAATTCTGAGCATGGAGGAGGTGGACCGGCTTTTGGCGCCCATTGAGGTGAGCCAGACGCCAAGCTATGCCGCGCGGCTGCGCTCGGCCAGATTGGCGTGCTTGCTGGAGATTCTTTACGCCTCGGGCTTGCGCGTGTCGGAGCTGGTGTCGCTGCCGCTAACCGCAGCGCGTGGCCGCGAGCGCGTGTTGTTTATCAAGGGCAAGGGCGGGCGCGAGCGTCTCGTGCCGCTCTCGGAGCCAGCTTTGGCTGCTATGGCGGCCTATCGTTTGGTGTTGGATGAGCGGCCCCGCAAAGGCAATATCTGGCTTTTCCCTGCTGACAGCGAGAGCGGACACCTGACGCGCCAAGCTTTTGCGCGCGATTTGAAGGATCGGGCGGCTACAGTGGGGATTCCGGCGGCGCGGATCAGCCCGCATGTGATCCGCCATGCCTTTGCCAGCCATTTGTTGCAAAACGGCGCAGATCTGCGAGTTGTGCAGGAATTGCTGGGCCATGCCGATGTCTCGACCACGCAAATTTACACGCATGTTCTTGACGAGCGCCTGCGTTCGATGGTGAGAGACCTGCATCCCTTGTCGGATCCTTCAGCCGATGGGGCCGAAGTTGTGCCGATAAGTAAGACTGAAGCTTGACTCCGACCGCTGACTTAGCCAGTTTCCCCCAGCCCGCGTCCACGCGCGCCAAAGCCAAATATGGCCCCTTATCTTTTTTTCAGTGGGCCCAAGGGGCCAGTTGAAGGTTGTTATTTTATGAGCGTTCGCAGCTATCTTGATTTTGAAAAGCCCGTAGCCGAGCTTGAGGCTAAGGTTGAAGAGCTGCGTGAGCTTGCTGACCGTGGCGATACGGTCTCGATTAATGATGAGCTGAGCCGCCTTGAAGTGAAGGCCCAACGCGCTCTGATCGAGCTTTATACGACGCTCACACCTTGGCAAAAGACGCAGGTTGCGCGCCATCAGCTGCGCCCGCATTTTCACGATTACATCGCCGATCTGGTGACCGATTTCACGCCGCTGGCCGGTGATCGCAAATTTGCCGATGACGAGGCCATTCAGGCTGGTATTGGCTTTTTCCACGGTCGTGCCGTTTGCATCATGGGGCAGGAAAAAGGCTCCGACACCGAGAGCCGCCTGCGCCACAATTTTGGCATGGCGCGCCCTGAGGGCTACCGCAAAGCTGTGCGCTTGATGGAATTGGCTGATCGTTTTGATATGCCCGTGATCTCCTTGGTCGATACGGCTGGCGCGTTCCCCGGCATTGACGCTGAAGAGCGCGGCCAGGCTGAGGCCATTGCGCGCTCCACGGATGCTTGCTTGGCTTTGGGCGTGCCCAATGTGGCGGTGATTGTGGGCGAGGGTGGGTCCGGCGGTGCTGTGGCCATTGCTTCGTGCAATCGCGTGCTGATGCTTGAGCATTCCATCTATACTGTGGCCTCGCCTGAGGCTTCGGCCTCGATTTTGTGGCGCGATTCTGGTCGTCGTCAGGATGCGGCCCAGACCATGAAGATCACCGCGCAGGATTTGCTGCGCTTTGGCATCATCGACACCATCATCCCAGAGCCCGCTGGCGGGGCGCATCGCGATCCCTCAGCCGCCATCAAAGCGGTGGGCAGAGCCATTCAAAGCGCGCTCGACTCCTTCTCGGGCATGTCACGTGAGGCCGTTCGTAACGCGCGCGCTGACAAGTTCTTGGCCATGGGCCGGCGCCTTTAAGCCTTATTTACTTGTCATTAACCATCTTGCCAATCTCAACAGCACTCGCATTTAAAGTAACGGGGCTGTAAGGTTACCAAATATAAACCTCATAACGAGGCCCAAAGTTCGTGTTTAAGTGTGGGTCTGAGCTAATGTTGAGAGCGGGTTTGTGCAAGATGAGCGATAGCGGTGCCTCAGGGCTGGCCTCAAAATGGAAGGGTTTCTCCCTTCGGTGCGCTCTGTTATCGGCAACGATTTTGAGCCTCGCAGGCTGCCAAGAAACCACAACCCAAGATCATCTGCGGGCGACGCGCCCCATCCCATCCGACACGATTGCCTTGATGCAGTCCAAAGGCACCGACACGCGCGCGCCGATTTTGATCCGAGCCTTCAAAAAAGAGGCTGAGCTCGAAATCTGGAAGATGACGGCGGAAGGCAATTACACCCACCTCAAAACATTCCCGATGTGCCGTTGGTCAGGACAGCTTGGTCCCAAGGTCAAAGAGGGCGATCGTCAGGTGCCTGAGGGTTTCTACACGATCACGCCGGGTCAGATGAATCCGAGCTCCAATTATTATCTGTCGTTCAACGTTGGCTACCCCAACGCTTATGACAAAGCGCATAATTACACCGGCGGTTTGATCATGGTGCATGGCGCATGTTCGTCAGCGGGCTGCTATTCGATGACGGATGAGCAGATTGCTGAAATCTATGCGATTGCGCGCGAATCTTTTGGTGGCGGACAAAAAGCCATCCAGATGCAGTCTTTTCCGTTTCGCATGACGGCAGAGAATCTTGCCAAACATCGCCTCGATCCAAACCTCGCGTTCTGGAAAGAATTGAAGCAAGGCTCTGATCGTTTCGAAGTCACCAAACAAGAAACGCCTGTGTCGGTGTGTGCGCGTCGTTATGTATTCGACAAGCCAGCCGTTGCTTCAACACGATTGGATCCGCAGGGCCTGTGCCCGCCGATGGAAGCCAATGCCGAGGTGGCTGCAGCTGTTTTAGAAAAGCAGACTGCGGATGATCGCAAGGTGGCTGAATTGGTGGCGTCGGGCGTCAAGCCTGTGCGCATCGTCTATCAAGATGGCGGCCAGCATCCTCAGTTTTCTTCGCGCAATGGTGATGTCAGTCGCCCAGACGCTTTGGCTCAGGGTCCAACTGAAATTGAGCTTGAAGCGGATAAGCCCGTGTCAGCTGCTGTGAAGCTGGCAATTAGCAAGGCGCAGTCAGGCGTGAGTGATGTGCCAAAAGCAAAGCCCGTGGTCGCGGCGGCCCCTGCCAAGGGAATGCCAGCCAATGTCACGGCCTTTGCACCTGACTCGGCACAACCATCTGAAGAGCGAACCTTCTTTAAGAAGCTGCTGAATTTTGAATTTGGCGAAGCGGATGCCGCACCTGAGCCGGTTGTTGTTGCTCCGCCCGCTGCACCCGCTCGCGCTGGTGCCAAGTCAGGTCAAGCACCAGCTGCAACCAAGCCGCAAGCCGCTTTGAAAAATAAGCCCGCGATCATCACCGGAGCTGCGCCAGCTTTGCAGCCGGGGTTTATGGCTTCTGCGCCTGTGGGCACAGCGCTGAATTAAGCCTGAAAAATAAAGGGCCCGGCTGAATGACAGCCGAGCCCAAAATTTCTAACCTGTTTTGCGCGAGACGCTGCGTTTACTCGCAGACGCGCACGCGGCGATTGCCGACAAAATTGCCCCAAGCATCATAGGTTGCCTGACGCTCAAGATGGCAGACAGGTCCGTCATAATAAGCAGGTGCGCCATAGACAGGTGCTGGCTGGTAAGAGTTGTAATTGCGTGATGCAAGCGCACCTATGGCTAGGGCGCCAATCACGCCGGCGGCAATAGCGCCACCATTGTGCCAACTGCTACCACGTCTGTGGTAATATTCAGCGGAGGCGGGTGTTGCGGTTGCAACCAACATGGCGCTCAGGCTGGCAGCCGTGATCAAGCCAGTGATGGTTTTGCGAGAGAAGATGTTGCGAGTCGTGTTCATGACATGAACCCAATTGGTTCGAGGACTATGACCAAATATTAGCTGCTTAGCTCTGAATGGCAACTGACTTAGCTGTTCATTCTGTATTCATCGCAACCGATTTTCGGCAGTGGCTGAGGCTGTCTAAATCCAATTCCAACTCAGGACCCAAACAAACCTCCGAAACGAAAATGGCTCCCGTTTCCGGGAGCCAGAGCATTCGTAAATGTTTCTCAAGATACTGCTTACGCAAAACCTGAAGAGCAGAAGGGAGAGCACTTCGCGCAACACTCGTGAAGGCAAGATGGCGTCCGGCCTCTTAAAGCGGAGTTAAATGTGGCAACAAAACGACAAAGAATTCTGCAATAAATTCAATTATTTTCTTAACAAAATAAGAGATTAATCGTGTGTTGCCTGCCCCATTTAGAGATCGGTTAAACTGG